>JAPLKL010000015.1 GCA_026388095.1 Elusimicrobiota bacterium
CCATGTTCTCCTTGAGCATCATCGCGAAACTGGCGCTGGAGGGCATAGTATTCTCCTTGGACTTCTCTTATTGGCTGCCGTCGCCGTCCGTCATTCCGGGAAGATTGAGCGCCTTGGTGGTCTGGGCCGGCGCTTCCTGCGCCGCCGGCGCAGGTGCCGCGGGGGCGGGGGCAGGGGCGGGCTCCGGTCCGGCCGCGGCCGCTGGAGCCTTCGCCCCGCGGCGCGCCCTCTTGGGCAAGGCCGGCATGGCAGCGGCTTTCTTCGGGGCAGGCTCCGGCGGCGCGGCCGCCGCGCCCTTGCCGCCCCGGCCGGAGCGGCGCAGGGCCGCGGCCCGGGCCGCGGCCGACTGCGCGATCTCCCGGCCCGCGTTGCGCGCCAAGTCTTCGTACACGGCGACGGCGCGCTCGTTGTCCGAGGCTTTCTCGTAGGCTTCGCCGAGCTTGATCAAGGCGTCGAGGCGGAAGGGATTGTTGGCGGGCTTGAGCCCCTGGAGCTTCACCCACATGTTCATGGCCTCGTCCGGGCGGTTGTTGGCCGACGAGACCTCGCCCATGCGGTAGGTCGTCTCGAACACGGTGTCCGAGCCCGGCTTGGCGTGGTCTTGGATATGCTGCAGGGTCGCCAGCGCCCCTTCGTAATCCCGGCGGTCCTTCTGCAGGCTGAAGATCTCCCAGAGCGCGGACTGCGCCAGGGGGTCGGAGTCGCCGACCAGCTCGATGTACTTCTGGTAGGAGTACTGGGACAGGTCGGTCTTGCCCAGGGCCTTGTAGGCCAAAGCCAGGTTGAACTCGGTCTCCTTGGCGTAGGACACCTTGGGATACTCCTCGCTCAGCCGGGTGTAGTACTTGACCGCCTCCTCGTACTTCTTGAGGGCGTAGTTGGCGCTGGCCAGGTGGAAGAGGGCCAGCGGCGTGTCGTCGTCCTTGTCGAAATTGTTGAGCAGGCGCTCGTAGGCGGGGATGGCGTCGGTGTAGTCGTTCTGGCTGAAATAGCTCTCGCCGAGGTAGAACTGGGCCTTGACCAGCTGCGGGTTGTTGGTGAAGTCCACGCTGAACTTCTGGAACCCCGTGGCGGCCGCGGCGAAATCCTTGGCCTCGAAGCAGCGCCGCGCCAGGCGGAACTGCGCCTCGCCCGCGATGGCGTTGGCCGAGCCGGCCGCGATCAGCTCGCGCAGGAGAGTCTTGTAGTTCATGGACTTGTTGCGGTCGAAGATGCCCTCCAGGAGATCGAGGCCGTCCGTGGCCTCCGAGGCCTTCGGGAATCTGGTCACCAGCTCCTTGATCTGCTTGACCGCGGCGTCGTCATTGCGGCTGTTGAAGGCCGACTGGGCGATGCGCAGGTAGGCCATGGGCAGCTGCTCGCTCTGGGGATAGTTGGCGATGATGTCCCGATAGGCGGCGATGGCCTCGTCGTATTTCTGGGCGCGGAACAAAGTGTCGGCGATCTGGGCCGAGGCCTCGCCTGTTTCCTTGGCCTGCGGGTAGCGGGCCTGGAGCTTGCGCCAAGTCTCGATGGCCTGGGTGTAGTAGCGCTGGTGGTAGAGGCTCATGCCGGCGCGGTACAGGACGGCCGGCGCCTCCGCAGCCTTGGGGTTGTTGTCCACGAACTTGCTGTAGAGCTGGAAGGCGTCGTCATAGGACTTCTGGTTGTAGAGGCTGTCGGCGATGCCGAGCTCGTTGAGGCCCGAGAAGCTGAAGGTGGAGCTCTCGGCCGCGAGCATGTCCTTGAGCTTCTTGCGCTCCTGCAGGGCGCGGTCGTCCTCGCCCTGATAGGAGGAGGCCCAAGCCAGGCCGTCCTGGGCGAAGAAGGCGGCCGGGTCGTCGGGATAGACCTTGAGGATCATCTCGTAGATGACCCGGGCTTCCTCCGTCTGGTTGAGGGACAGATAGGCCTCGGCGGCGTAGAGGTAGCTCATGCTGCGCCACTTCGATTTGGAGGGCGGCAGGTGGCGGAAGATGAACTGGTAGGAGGTGAGGATCGAGTTGTAGGCCTTCTGGTCGAACTGGTTCTTGAGGATGGTGAAGAGGGCCTGCTCCGCGATCTCCGAGGAGGGCGCCAGGTCGATGATGCGCTGCAAGGCGGCCGTGGCCTCCTGGTAGCGCTTGAGCTTGATGAGGGCGTTGCCCATGACGAGGTAGACGTTCTTGGCCAGCGCGCTGTTGGGATAGAGGGTCACGAAGTTGTTGCAGGTCTGCACGGCCTGGGTGTAGTCCCCCACCTGGTAGCCCGTCCAAGCCAGCTTGAAGTGGGCCAGAGGCGAGATCCTGATGGTCTCGGGGTACTGGGTGATGACCTTGGTGTAGGCGAACATGGCCTCGCGCACCTGGCCCGCCACCAGATAGGACTCGGCGATGAAGTACTGGGCCAGCGGCGCGAAGAAGTCCTTGGGGTAGCGGTCCAGCACGGACTGGAAGTTGGCGCGCGCCTCCACGAGGTCCTTCTTCTGGAAGCAGGAGGAGCCGATGCGGAACATGGCCGAGACTCGCAAGGGAGAGTCCGGGTAGAGCGAGAGGAACTTCTGGTACTTGGAGATGGCTCCGTCGAAATCCTCGGCCAGGAAGAAGGAGTCGCCGATGAAGAACTGAGCCTCCTCCTTGAGGTCGGACTCCGGATAGTCGCGGATGAGGTTCTCGAAGGCGGCCGCGGCCAGGTAGGCGCGCTTGGAGAGCAGGTAGGTCTTGCCCAGGTAATACTGGGCCTCCGCGGTCTTGACCTGCTTGAGGGTGGCCTCGGCCGCCGAGTAGTCGCCCTTGTGCAGGCTCACGATGCCCTGGGCGTAGAGCACCAAGGGTTCCTTGAGGAACACCGGGTAGGTCTCGCCCAGCAGGAAGAGGTTGGCCTCGGCTTGGGAGAACTCTTCCAGGGCCAGGTCCGCGTAGATGACCCCCAGCAGGGACTCGGGCACGATATAGGCCTTGGGGAAGCGCCTCTCCACATCGTGGAAGTCCTCCACGGCCCGGCTCCAATCCTTGTCGTTATAGGAGACCTCGCCCAGACGGTACAGGGCCGAGGGCCCCAGCCCCGACTTCTTGTCGCCGGCCGCCTCCGAGAAGGCCTTGCGGGCGTTCTCCAAGGCCCCGGCTGCGGCCGGGTTCCTGGGCGCCAGGAGCCGGGCCGCCGAGCTCTTCTTGGTGGAGGCCTCGGACTTGAGGATGCTCAAGGCCTGGTCCAGGTAGGCCTCGCCGACCATGAAGTAGGCGTCGGACACGCGCGGGCTCTGCGCGAACTGGCTGATGAAGTTCTCGAAGGCCTGGATCACGGCCATCTTGTCGCGCCCCGTCTCCTGGTACATCTGTGCGGCGGCGTTGAAGGCTTCCTCTTCCGCCGTGATCTGCGGGGTGGCGCGCGCGGCGGCCAAAGACGGGGCCAAGGCGAGCAGGACGGCCAGGGACAGGAATCCGGAGTCCATGTTGAACCGCCTCATAGCGACGGGGCCGCCATCTTTCCGGCGATCTCAGCCTTGAGCTTGGCCACGAAATCCTCCTCTTTGAGGCCGCTGACCTGCCGACCGTCGCGCAGGCGAACGGAGAGCACCCCGGCCGCGAGGTCCTTGGGACCCAGCACCACCATGTACGGGACCTTCTCCATCGAGGCGTCGCGCACCTTGGCGCCCACCTTCTCGTCGCGCACGTCGAGCTCCACGCGCAGCCCGGCCGCGGCCAGGGACTTGGCCAGGCGCGCGGCCGGCTCGGCCACATCCGCCTTGACGGTCAGGATCTTGACCTGCACCGGGGCCAGCCACAAGGGGAAGGCCCCGGCGTAATGCTCCAGCAGGAAGCCGATGAAGCGCTCGTGGGTGCCCAGGGGGGCGCGGTGGATGCACAGCGGCGTCTGGCTGCTGCCGTCCTTGGCGCGGTAGGTCAGGTCGAAGCGGCGGGGCACGGCGAAATCCACCTGGTTGGTGGCCAAGGTGAACTCCTTGCCGATGGCGCTCCAGACCTGGACGTCTATCTTCGGGCCGTAGAAGGCGGCCTCATTGGGGACCGCCACGTGCTGGACCTGGCCGTTCTTCAGCGCCCGGGCCACCATGTCCTCGGTCTGCTTCCAGAGCTCCGGCTCGCCGACGTACTTCTTGCCCATCCCTTCCGGGGCGGAGAGGCTCAGGCGCATCACGTACTTCTCGATGCCGAAGATGCGGAAGTACTCCAGGTACATCCGGCAGACCGCGAGGAATTCCTCCTCGAACTGCTCCAGCGTGCAGTAGATGTGGGCGTCGTTCATCTGCATGGAGCGCACGCGCATGAGCCCGAAGAGCTCGCCGGACTGCTCGTAGCGGTAGCAGGTGCCGTACTCGGCCAGGCGCAGGGGCAGGTCCCGGTAGCTGCGCAGCTCCGAGGCGAAGATCTTGTGGTGGTGCGGGCAGTTCATGGGCTTGAGGTAGTACTTGACCCCGTCGAACTCCATGGGCGGGAACATGCTGTCCTTGTAGTAGGGCAGATGTCCGCTCTTGAGGTACATGCTCTCTTTGGTGATGTGCGGGGTCTTGACGCGCAGGTAGCCCGCGGCAGACTCAGTGGCCTTGGCCAGATTCTCGAGCTCGTCGATGACCACGGTGCCGTTGGGCAGCCACATGGGCAGGCCCGGGCCCACGTCCTCGTCGAAGAAGAAGATGCCCAGGTTCTTGCCCAGGCGGCGGTGGTCGCGCTTGGCCGCCTCCTCGACCATCTTGAGATGCGCGGCGAGTTCCTCGGCCGTGGCGAAAGCGAGCCCGTAGATGCGCTGCAGCATGGGGCGCTTCTCATCGCCGCGCCAGTAGGCGCCGGCGATGGAGGTCAGCTTGAAATGCTGGAGCGCGCCGGTGTCCGGGACGTGGGGGCCGCGGCACATGTCGATGAAGGGCCCGTCGGTGTAGAAGCTGACGACCTCGTCCTTGAGGTCCTCAAGCAGCTCGATCTTGAGCTTCTCGCCCGCCTTTTGGAGGAGCTGCCGGGCCTCGTCCTTGGTGCGCTCGGCGCGCGCGAAGGTCTGCTTGGCGGCCGCGATCTCGCGCATGCGCGCCTCGATGCGGGGCAGGTCCTCGGGGACGAAGTGGTGCGAGGTCTCGAAGTCGTAGTAGAAGCCGTGCTCGATGGCCGGGCCGATGCCGAGCTTGGTCCCCGGGAAGAGGTCCTGCACGGCCTGGGCCATCACGTGGGCGGCTGAGTGGCGGATGGTCTCGATGTCGATGGCGGGCTCGGCCATGCTGGTGGACTCCGTTGTCATTGCCAGGAGAAAATGGTGCCCAGTATAGGACTTGAACCTATGACCTCTCCCATGTCAAGGGAGCGCGCTACCACTGCGCCAACTGGGCACTGAGATCGAAATGCCGGATAAAAGAGCAAAACCTGAAAAAAGAAGATATCAAAATGCATCTAGAGATTCAACCCTGGGGCCGCAGGCGGAGACGTTCGCGCGCCCGATTGAACCATTATACGAACGAGACATTACGAATATGTCAAATGCGTTCAGGCCAGCTCTTCGGCCCATCGGGCGCAGAGGCGAGGGCGCAGGTCCAGGGCCATGCCCACCGGCGCCCCTTGCGCGGCCAGACACGGCTCGGTCTCCTCGAAGGCGGGCTGACCGGTCAGCTCATGAAGGATGCCCGACTCGGCCGCGACTGGGCCCCCTGCCGCACAGGGGCATTGCACCAAGGAAAAGCCTTTATGCGACAAGGCCTGGGCGACCAGGTCCGCCGCGGCTTCCTCGTCGGCTGACGGGAGGCGGGCCAGGAAGGTGGCTCCGGCTTGGCGTGCCAGGCCAAGGAGGTCGATGGGAGGCTCGGGACCCCGCGACCAGAGCAAGACCAGCAGATCGCTGTTGAGCCGGGCCGAATCCAAGAGCTGAGCGAGGCCGCGGCGATAGACCGCCTCGGCGTCGTCCCAAGCGGTCACCGTGAGCGCGGGGTTGGCGAGCTTGGCGCCGGCTGCCACGGCCAAAGCGCGGCCGGGAGGGACCCGCACGCCGTAGGTCTTGGGGAAGACCGGCTCGGGCAGGCAGCAGGAGCCTCCGGCGACGACGAGGATGTCCTTGGGCTGCAGGCCTTGCCCGGACCAGGCCCAGGCGCAAAGACGCAGGGCCTGCGCGAAGGCGCAGGGGACTTCGGCCAAGCCGTCGGCAAGGAAGTCCGCGGGAGGCAGAAGCTCGCGCTCTTCCAAGGTCGCGGGACAAGGCACGCAGAAGAGCCCCGAGGCGGGCGGGGACTGCCGCGCAAGCGCTGCCTTCTTCCGGGCCAGAAGCTCCGGCGACATAGCCGCGATAACGCGCGGCGCACCGTCCTGGCCCGGGACCGCCCGCGAATCCCGCTCGATGCGGACATCCTCGGGCAGGCCCGGCAGCGACTCCCTTCGCTCCAGCAAAGCGGCTCCGACGCGGACCACCGCCGGCACCCCGTGCCTCTCCGCGAGGTTGAAGGCCTGTGCGGCCATGAGGAAGGCCTCGCGCACGTCCGCCGGCCGCAACCGCGCCACAGGCAGGTCCTCGGGCCAACTCCAGCCGTCGTCCGGCGCCAGGACCACGGCCGGCAGACCGGTCTCGGCGCAGAAACGCAGCATCTCGCCAGCCGCGGCCAGGCTGCCGGAAGTCAGGTCAGCCAGGGCCCGGGCACCGGCGAGGGCGGCTCCGGCGGCGAGGCCCAAGGCCGAGGCCTCATCCGAGGCCGGATGCGCGGCGAGACCCACGCGGGCGGCCAAGGCCAGCAGGGCCGCGGCCGGCCCTTGGGTTCGCCCGGAGCGCGGGACCGCCAGGCAGGTGCAGCCCGCGGCCAGCGCTCCCCAGGCCAAGGCTTGCGCGCCGGACACGTTGAGATAGCGCTTGCCGCCGGGAGGCAGGCGGATCGGCGAAGCGCCGAGCTTGGCCTGCGCCTGCTCACAGGCGCGGCGCGCCGCCTGGATCTTGCCGGCCGCGGACTCGGTGGTCTCGCCGCGCAGGCGGCGGCCCCAGGCCTCGGCCAAAGACTCGAGCTCCAGGTCGGCCAGCCAGGCCAAGGCGCCGGCGATGGTCTCAGGGTCCGAAGCGGGCAGGGCCAAGGCGGCCGCGCCGTGCGCAAGGCCGGACGGCTCCGGCAGCGCGCCGGGGTCATAAAGGACCAAGTGCCGCGCGGTGCCGGCTCTGGCCATGGCTTGCTCATCGAGCGCAAGGAGGGCGTCGCAGCCCGGCTCGGCATCCGCGGCCTCGGCGTCCCCAGCCCGCAGCACGAAGCGGATGCCGGCCTCGGCTGCGACGGGCTCCGCGACGCCGGCGATACCGGAGCTGGCGCAGGCCGAAAGGAAGAGCTCGGCGCTGCGGCCGGCGGCCTCAGCCGGCCCACTGAGCCAGACGGTCATGCGGCCGGGTCGCCGGCCTTTGTCCTCGCCTGCCATGCTCAAAGCACCATGCGCCGGGAGAATGCCATGACCGACGCCGCCAGAAGCCCGATCAGCGTGGCGGCGAAGGCGGCCGGCGCCAGGAGCCAGCCCCATGCGGAATAGACCGTGCCCGGCTCGCGAAGGTAGACGTCGCCGGTCAGCACGTCGGACTTCATATGGTCCAGGGCGGCCTGGACGCGGCCCAAAGGGTCGATGATCTGGGAGAACCCGGAGGACGCGGCCCGCACGATCCAGAGGCCGGACTCCACCGCGCGCACCGGCGCCATGGCCGAATGCTGGGAGTGCTGCCAGCGCTTCCAACCGGACGGGTCCAGGTTGGGCACGGCGATGAGTTGGGCGCCCTGCCGGACCAGCCGCCTGGCCCCGTCCTCGTAGTCGAGGTCGTAGCAGATCTGCACCCCCAGCCGGCCCAGCGGCGTGTCCACGGGCCGGACCTCCGGGTCGGGCTTCAGTCTGCGCTCCACGTACTGGATGGGATGGTGCTTGTCGTAACGGCCCAGCAGGGTCCCCTCAGGGGACAGGATCCATACGAAGTTCTGCATCCAGCCCTTCTTCGTGTCCTCAGGGAATATCGCCGCGGCCACGACCTTGACGGACGGCAGTCCGGCCAGCCTATCCCGGAGCAGGCGGAGGTAGAGCTCCTCTTGGCCGGGCTGCACCGTGAAGCCGTACTCCGGCCACACCAGGAGCCTGGCCTTGGCCGCCTCGGGCCGGCGGCTGAGCCGCACCAGACCGGCGAGGTCGTAGTTCTCGTCTTGCACCGCGGCGACCGGCAGGGGCGCGCCCGTCCGCGTCTGAAGATGCCCGACCCGCCAAGCGCCCCAGCCGGCCAGGAGCAGGACCGCGCAGGCCGCGGCCAGGGCCGCAGCCCTGCGGCCCTTGAGCCAGAGCAGCAGAGCCGCGTTGCCGAATGCGATGAGCGCCGAGAGCCCGTAGACTCCGAAGAGACTGCAAGACTGCAGCAGCCACGGATAGCCGACCTGACTGTAGCCCAGGGCCAGCCAGGCGTTCCTCAGCCACCACAATTCGGACCGGAAGTACTCGATCCCGGTCCAGGCCGCCGCGACAGCCAAGGCCCAGAGCCAGCTTGGGCCCAGCCGCCGCCACAGGCCCCAGAGCAGCGCGCAATGCAAAGCCATCCAGAGCGCGAAGACGCACCAGAAGGAGACCACGAAAGGGCCGAAGACCTTGGCGAGCCAATGCAGCGAAGCCCCGTAGAAGATCAGACCGGCCATGGCGCCGAGATTGGCGGCCGAGCGCGCATCCGGGGCGTCCAGCACCGACCACCAGAGGGGGATGAAAGCGAGCCAAGCCAGCCACCCCTGCCCTATCGGCTGGAAAGACAGCAAGAGCAGCACTCCCGTCGCCGCCGCGCCAAGCCAGGCCCTTGAGCGCATCTTGGTGCTAGTCTAGATTATGTATCATCCACGAGTACAGCCCCGGAGGCCGACATGCGCGGAGACGAGTTCTTCCAGGCCGTGGCCGTCAAGCCCCCCTTCACCAAGCTCCATCCCCGCGTGGCCGCCTTCTTCAAGGGGTACCTGGCCCGGGAGAAGGTCGTCCGCTTCGGCGACCGCTTCGTGGTCAACACCAACTTCCCCCCTTTCCCCAGCCCCGCCTTCGACCGTTTCGCCGAAGGCTTCGACCAGGTCGCCGCGGGCGCCCAGCGGCGCCTGCACTCGGTCACTCTCGCCGTGACCAACCGCTGCTCCTATAAATGCTGGCACTGCTACAACGCCGGACGCAGCCAGAAGGACATCCCCTTGGCGCGGCTGCGACAGCTGGCCGCGGAACTGGCGGAGCTGGGCGCGGTGTGCCTCACCTTGACCGGCGGGGAGCCCCTGCTACGCGCCGACCTCGAGGAGGTCGTCGCCTCTTTCGACGGACGCTTCTACCTGTCCTTGGGCACCACCGGCTCCGGCCTCACCCCGGAGCGCGCCCGGAAGCTCAAGGAGCGGGGCCTCTTCGCCGTGGGCATCAGCCTCGACTCCGAGACCGAGGCCGAGCACGACCGTCTGCGCGGGAAAGCCGGCGCGTTCCGGACGGCGCTGGCGGCCCTGCGCATGTGCCGGGATGCGGGATTGTACTCGTACGTCGTCGCGGTGGCCAGCCCCGGCCTGCTGGTCCGCGAGCGGTTCCTGAGCTTCCTGCGCTTCGCCAAGGCCGGCGGCGCCTACGAGGTGCACCTTCTGGAGCCCTGCCCCATCGGGAACCTCAAAGGCCGCCAGGACGCGGTCCTTTCGTCGGCGGACTGCGGACGCATCCTGGATTACCAGGCGGAGGTCGCCCGCGACGAGGAGCTTCCCATCCTGTCCTGCTTCGCCTACGTGGAGGCACCCGAAGCCTTCGGCTGCGGCGCCGGGCTGACGCATCTCTACATCGACGGCAGCGGCGAAGTCTCGCCCTGCAACCTCGTGCCGCTCTCCTTCGGCAGCATACTGGGCCAGCCGCTGGCGGCCGTCCTGGAGCGCATGGGCCGCCAGTTCCGCAAGCCCCGGCCCTCCTGCGTCGGCAAGATCCTGTCCGCGCGCATCCCGGACGGGCCGGTCCCGCTGCCGCCGGACGCCTCCGAAGCATTGTGCGAACGCTACCTGCCCAAAAAGCATGAGCTCCCCCGCTTCTTCCGGATACGCGACGAGGCGACCAGCGCGGCGGGGAGCCGCGAGCTCAAGCAGGCCTACGACACGATCCATTCGGACTACGACGCCTTCTGGCTCTGCGAAGCGGGCAAGCCTGTGGAAGCCCTCGTGGCCAAGCTGCCTTGGAACGGTCGGGAACGGGTCTTCGAGGCGGGCTGCGGCACGGGCTTCGCCAGCGCGCTCATCGCGCGGCGCCTGACGGACGGAGGCTCGCTGCTGGCCGCGGACCTATCGCCCGAGATGCTCTCTTTGGCGCGCCGCAGGCTCGCCTCCCTGCCGGACGCCCCGGTCCGTTTCGCCGAAGGAGACGCGCTCGAGCTGCTGGGCGACAACGGGAAGTTCGACTTGGTGTTCACGAGCTGGGTCCTGGGCTATATCCCCGTGGCGCCCTTCTTCCAGGCCGCGGCCGCGGCCTTGCGGCCCGGCGGCCGGCTCGCCTTCATCGTGCACCGCGAGAACTCCCCCCGCCGGGAGCTCGAGCTGTTCTATGCCTTGGGCGCGCAGGACCCCCACATCCTGGAGATGCGCGTGGCCTTCGATTTCCCCACCCGCAGCCGCGTCGAGGCCGAGCTGCTGGCCGCCAAGCTGCGGCCTGAGGAGCTATGGGAAGGCGCCGCGGTCTTCCGGTACTCCTCCGCCGAAGATGTGCTGGAGCACCTGCTCAAATCCGGCGCCGGCACCGCCTACTACAACGCGGTCAAGCCCGGCTGCCGGGCCGAGACGGAGAAGAAGTTCCTGGAACTGCTGCGCCAGAGCAACGCGGGCAAGCCGGACTACAAAGTGGTCCACGACTTCGTGGCCTGCGTCGCGACCCGCTAGTTGGGGGACACAATACTTGAGCCTCTCGTAAAAAGTCCCGGCTTCTAGACGCAGGACACCCACCCGGCCGCGCGACTCGCAGAGTCGCGCGGAACCGACGGCCGAAGGCCGGCGGCAGATGCACTATGGACTGGCGCAAGAGGTTCTTCCGACCCGACGCTGCGCGTCGGGTCGGTGGCGCCCGGCCCACGGCCGCCGGGCGCTCGTTCAACGGTAGAGGGCGATGTTGTATATTCTCCGTACGCGCGCGTACGGAGAAAGCCATGTTCCGAGCCACGGATCCGCAGCGAGACATGTTCGACGCCAGTGGGCTGATGCCCCGGGCCAAACAAGAGGCTTGCGAGAAGAGCTGGGCTGGGCCTTTCCACAAGCAGGCCTTGCCGATCTTGCTGCGCATGGAGCCGGAATTCGCGAAGTTCTACGACGAGGGGACAGGGCGTCCGAACCGGGCCGTGGCGCTGGTGCTGGGGACCTTGATCCTGAAGGAGGCCAGCGACCTGACCGACGAGGAAGCG
>JAPLKL010000016.1 GCA_026388095.1 Elusimicrobiota bacterium
ACCGACCTGCGACGATCCTGGGCCCGACAGGGTTCTCTGTGCGACGCTGTCCGGGGCAGGTCTGGTCGAGGAATCTTAAGATTCCGGAGCAACTGTGTCCGGACACAGCGCACCCCGCCGCAACTCGCAGGACCCATCGGGGTTGTCAACGGCCACAGCCGTCATCGCCGGCGCGGGCCAACGCCGGGATGATGTCTCTGAACAGGCTCTAAAGCCGCGCAAGCCGATGCAACGAGGCCTGCTGCCGATTTCCCGTCGGACAATCCCGACCGGAAGCTGTTTCATCAGGGCTTGTTGCGTCGCGCGACGGATTTTCCCCGGACAGGAGTGGGCCGGCCACAGTTGGTATACGGGCATGGATCTCTCCCGGGTTTGTCAGCAGCCTGCTAGTGGTTCGCAAGCCGCCGCGTCCACCTCAGCCAGACGGTCCTGCCCGGCTTGACGTTGACGTCCCAGGAGCGGCCCGCACCGTCGGCTACGTATCTGACCGGATGGTCCTGGTGATTCCTGAATTCGTAGACGTAGAAGACGGGCGGGCCGTCCGGGTTCAAGTATCCGCGCCTGTGATCGGCCCCCAGCAGATGCGCTTGCACGAAGAGACCCCGGCAGCCGCCGAGAAGGCGCAGCGAATCCGTCCCCTGCAGCCAGCCCTCGGCGGCGGGCGCCGGGGCATTGCCCGGCCAGGCGACCGGCGCCATCTGGTGGCAATAATAGGGCGGCGACTTCGGCTCCTCCGCGACGGCGGCCGGCTCCGCGGGGACAGGCGGCTGAGCGGGCGCCGGCTTGAGGGGCGTGCGCAGCAGCGAAGGCTGGCGAGGCTGCACGGGGCCGGCCCGCTGCATCAGATGGGGCTGGGGCACGGGGAGCGCGGGAGGCCGCGCCTGCTCCTCGGCCTGGGGCTGCTCTTGCGCCGGGGCCGGTGACGGCTCGGGCGCCACCTCCCGGGGAGGGCCGGCTACCTTGACGGGGATGGCGCTCGGCGCGACGTCGTCTTGCGCGGGAGGCTTGGCCGCGGGAGGGGCTGGCTGATCCATGGGAGGAGCCGCTGCCTTTGGGGCGGGCTCGGCAGGGGCCTCTTCATAGGGAACGAGGCCGCTGGAGTCGGCGCTGGGCCTGGGGGCTTCTTCCTTGGCTGGGCTGCTCTCCTGCGCCGGGGGCAGGATGAGAGGGAGGCTTTCCGGCTTTGCGGGCGCGGGGGCGGCTTTGGCGACCGGCGCGGCCGCGGGGCTTGCGGGGGGGACCTCGGCCGGAGCCTGCTTGCTCTTGCCGGGGATCAAGCACAAGGATAGCGCTCCGGCCATGCAGATGGTGAGCGCAGCGAGCTCCCAGTACCGAGGCCGAGGGGCGGGTCCCTTGGGCTTTGGCGCCGGCGACTGGGGGTCCGGGCTCGTCTCAGAGCGCGAAGGCATGCGATACTATATCATTCCGCATCTTGGCGCGCCGTCCGCAGGGCCTGCGCTGAGAAGGTAGATCAGCGGGGAGCGATACCAGGCCTGAGCTTGGACGCAGCGCCAGCCGGCGAGCTGTCCGCGACGGCGTCCCGCCAGAGCTCGCCGTCGGCGCCGGGAACGGACCTCGTGATGGTCTGGAAGGCCATGGCCAAGTCGGCGGGAGCCGCTTGGTCCGCGGCAGCGGCCCCGGATCGGCCGCGCGGCTGCGTGCCTGCGTGAAGCTGGACCAATGCCAAGCTGCTGCGCTGCGCAAGCGAGGCCGCCATAGCGGCAAAGCCTACGAGCAGGATCCAGGACAGGGACTTCAGTCTGGCGGACACTCTCGCACCTCTTCGTTCCGACTTGGGCTCGGCAGAGGTCCGCAAAAGAAAACCAGAGCGGGCATGCGCCTAGCCTCGCCCTGGTGACACCGGATTGCGGTCCGGAGGTGGATGCTCCCCGGCCGATCCCGGGGATTACAAGGTCCCCATTATCATAAGCCCATTTCGCCGGCATTCCCAGGGGCTATGGGCCCAGCCCCGAGCTGGTCTTAGGACCTACGGGCCGATTGACAAACCCAGGCATTGGGGTTAACCTTATCCTGCATCCCGGATCGGATGGAGATCGATGTGCCCCTGCTGAAAAAGCCTTCCCGGCTCGTGATGATCGGCCTCGGCGGGCTATGCGTCGTCGCCGTCTGCCATCGGATCTCTGCGCGCCAAGCGCCCGTGACCTTATCCGGCGAAGAGCGAGCCACCCTCCAAGACGCTGTGGCTGACCCGCTGCAAAGCGTCTTAGACCAGGCCGGGGCGGCCTTTGTCAAAGGCCAGCCTCTGGACGAAGAGAGACTCAAACGCCTGGCTCAGGCGCAGATAGCCGGTCTGCCCATGGCTTTCGACAGGGCTGGACTGGCTGGGGATTTCGAGGCCAAGCTGAAGTGCGCGGTCCTCGTCCAGCGGACTCATCCGCCCATGGACCAAGGGTCGTTCGGCCAGCTCATACGGACCGCAGCTTCCGGCCTGGGCCTCGACCGGCCTCGGACCGAGGCGGCGGTCAAGCTGTACGGCGACCGGCTGCGGACCTTGCCGCCGGCATCGCCGCAGGACACCATCGAGAACATGGCCGCGGTCCAGGCCATCCTGCAGCGCCAGAGCCTGGATGCGAAGAGCCGGGCGCGCGTCGCGGATTTCGCCGGCAAGCTGCGCGGGCAACTCGAGTCCGGCGGCAAGCGCGACCCGGGCCTGCTGGGCGGCGAGGGAGGGGTTTTCGCCGGAGGGGGGAAGTCTCCCGGCTCGGCCGCGTGGAACAAAGGTCAGATGGCGCTTCCCCGGGCGCAGCTGCCCGCCAATCTCAGAGGGGCCGCGTCTGCGCCGCTGTCCCTGTCGGACCTGCTGCCTCCTCTGCGGCCGGATGCCTCCGGCCGCATAGACGTTTCCCGGGCGTCCCATCGTCTGCTGTCCCAATGCCCCACGCCGGACGATGCCCTGTCGAACGTGACTCCCGCTCGGGGCGTGGGAAATGACAGCGGGGCCAGCGAAGCGACACGCCGGGAGGCGCGGAAGAAGCTGGCGGGCATGCTCAAGGTCCGCGACCAGGATCTGAGCGAGGAGTCGCTGCGCAACATGGACCATTACCTCAACGCTTACGGCGCGGTCCGGTTCACTGTCGGCGCCTCGCCCTGGATGGAGTGGACGAATGCCCGCAATCCCCAAGAGGGGGACAATTGGGCCACGCGGGGGACGCGCCGTCTCGGGCGGATGGCCGTGGGCCTCGAGGTGGCCGGCCTTTCCTGCGGCTATGAGTACTACAAATTCGTGGACCAGACCTTCGGCACCAATTACGGCGCGGTTATCGGCGAGGATTTCAAGCACAACAGTTCTCCTGCCAGCTGGCGGGCTCTGGGCGCAAAACTGAGCGGCACTTGGAGCGGCATCTTCAACAACAGCCCGGATGGGCCGCGCAAACAGATGGGCGATTGATCCCATGCGCGCCAGATTGTCCGCCATCTGTCTTCTACTCGGCTGCGCGGCCGGCGCAGCCGCCGCGTCGACCCGCACGGGCGCAGTCGACGGCGCGCCGGAGATCGTGCTGGTGCGTCCCGCCCTCGGGGGCTCCGGCGTCCCGGCTCTGCAGCCGGACCTGAAGTTCACCTTGTCCCCTTTGACGCCCGCCCTTGCGCCTGTGCCGGCGGCCCCGCTCTCCGTCCTGGCGCCTCTACAGGTCCTGCCCCCTCTTTCCGCCCCGGCGCCCGAGGCCGACGCCCCCAAGCCCGCGGATTTCAAAGCCAAGGTCCAGCAGCTGTCGGCCTCCGTCTCGGAGGCGGGCAAGCGATCCGACAATCCCGCGGCTGACGGCGGCCGCGGGTCGGCGGACAAGCAGTTCGCGCTGCTCACCGGCGAGCGGCAGGCGGCCGCGGGAGATGACGAGCCGACGGAGGAAGACAGCAAAGCGGCGATGCGCGCGCTCATCCTGCGCCATCCCACCCTGCCGCCGCGCGTGGCCAAGGTCATCGAGCGCGAGCTGGGCCTGACCGTGGACGATCCGCTCTTCGCGCACATCAGCAAGTCCGGGAGCCAGGCGCGCAACTCGCACACCAACGCCCCCTTGGGCGAGGCGTACGCCCCGATCGATCCCATCCATGTGATCGCGGGCTTGTTCCTGCTCCGCCAGGACCACCGCGCCTACTACGACAGCCTCAAGAACCCCCGGACGGGCGTGGTGGCCACGGGAGTGCGCGGAGGCGTGGACTCCATGGTCGATTCTCTGCTGGACCAAGGCTTCATCCCGCCGCGCTCCCAGGGCCGCAACCTGCGCTTCAAGAACGGCGTGTACATGGACCTGCCCAGCTACATCCACGAAGCCCGCAAGTTCGCGGTGGTGGACCCGTACCTGACCGAGGGCAAGGACCGCTATCCCATGTACGTCGCGTTCCGCGCCGGCGACGTCCATAACCCGGGCTCCGAGCACGAAGGCCGCATCATGGGCGACGGAGGCACGCTGGGGCAGGTCGCCTTGGACCCGGTCACGCCGAAGGATATCGTCTCGATCTACGTGCCGAACGCGCGCCTAGCCCAGACCGTCGCCCGCCTGAAGGGCACGGCGCTGGCGCATGTCCAAGTCTATCCCACGGACATCCTGCCCAGCCACTGAGCGCTGCTTACTTGCCCATCAGCCAGTATTCGTTGCCGTCGATGTCCAGGAACCGACATTCCACGCCCCAGACCTGCTTCTTCGGCGGCACGCTGAACTTGACGCCCTTTTTCTTGAGCGTCTGGTAGGCATCTTCGAGCGGGGCGTCGGCGAAGAAGCAGATGCCGGTGTTGCCCTTCTCCCGCGGTTTGGTCTCGCAGAGGTGGATGCGCATGCCGGTCCTGGGCTGTCCGACCGTGACCCAGTGCCCGAAGTTTTCGAGGACCTTGAGGCCCAGCTTGGCGGTGTAGAACTTCTTGGCCTTCTTCAGGTCCTTCACGACCACGGCAGCGGTCAACGGGGACAGTCTCATCTTCGCCTCCTTTCAATCCAGATCTATGGCTTGGCCGCGCACGACTGCCGGCATCTCCGCGCGGCCAGCACCGCCTGCAAGGCCGGCCCCGCCTCTTTCTTGAGCCGCGCCAGCAGGGCGCAGTTCATCTCCACCTGTGGCCCGCCCAAGGACCTCATCCAGGCCTCCCAATCCTTGGCCGTGTCGAGCTTGAGGCCCGGGATCCTCATCGGATACGAGACCTCCAGGTCCTGGTCCGGGAACTTCCCATGCAGCTCGTAGAAGAGGGAGCGTTCGCCGATGCAGACCGGCTTGGACCGGACCGGCACGGCGAACTCCATGGGGATGCCCTTGGGCATGGTCACCACCGCGGTCACCGAGGCCGGCGGCGGCGAGGCCCACTGCTTCAGCGGGGTCAGGTAGTAGATCATCCGGTCCGCGCCGAACATCTGGTCCGTCTTCAGCTTGAACCAGGGCGTCTCGCCGCTGGCGTACTCCCGGTCCGAGTAGAAAGAATTGCTCGTGTCCACGCCGAAGTCATAGACCGTGCGCAGGGTGTAGCGCCCGCCCTTCTTAAAGGAAGCGGTCCAGGTGTAGCCCAGGACCTTCTTATCCTGCTTGGCTCCCACCCCGTCGAGCCATTTGAGTTCCGTGGGCCTGAGCTCGGTCTTGCCGACGAAGGTGTGGAAGGCGACCGCGCCGGGTATCGGGGTGCTGCCCATATCCATATGCCAGGCGTGCACCGGGAAACCGAAGAGCACGGCGGGCGCGTCTTCCAGCGCCTCGATCTCATAGACGGCCTCGGCGGACCACCGGGGCATGAACTGCTCGTTGTATTTCCTGGGCTCGCAGACGACCTGCTTGCCCAAAGTGGCGAACTCCCCGGGTTTTTCATCCTCGGTATCCGGGGTCTGCGCCTTGCCCTTGAACATGACCTCATAGCAGGGGGCCTTGTCCAGCGCGGTGAGCGTGAGCTTTTCGTTGAGCACGCGCAGGCTCTGGCTCTGGACTGGCCTGAGGGTGTCGCCGGCTCCCCAGAAGAAGCCGTCGTTGGCCGCCAGGGGGGCGGCGGCCAGGGCCAGACCGAGCACGGCGAGCGCGGCAGGATGGTGTTTGTGCATGGGGTTTATGTTACCAAATCAGGCCTTAGGTCCCTGGACCCAGCAGGCCAGGGCCGATCGGGGAAGGACTTTCTGTTATCCGGCTGTCATCTGGGAGCCGGCGGGGTGCGGTAGAATCTAGAGGCATGATCCCTCAGCACTCCTCAAGGAGGCGCCCGATGTCCCACGCCGAGAAGTCGCTCTTGATCTTCCCCGTGCTCGCCGCCCTGGCCGCGGCCCCGCTGGCGGCCCAGGACCTGCCGGACCTTTCCGCGGTCCAGGCCCAGATGAGCGAGACCTTCGCCGCGGCCACCGCGGCCCGGCCCGCCCCGGCCGCCAAGCCGAGCCGCAGCGCGCAGCTGAGCTGCGCCGCGGTCGTGCGAGACCTCGACTGCCTCGTAGAGGGCGAGCAGCGGCCGATCGGGGTCTCCAAGGGCCCGGCCGACGACAGGTTCCGCGAGTTCCGCACCGAGTCCTCGGGCAAGCCGGTGGTGATGCTGCTGGCCCCTGGAGCGAACTACGACTACGACGTGCATTACGACTTCGACGCGAAGGACTACGATGCCTTCGTCCAGGGCAAGGTGTCCTCGCTGAAGGGGACGTATGTGGAGAACATCGAGCGGCTGGACCCGCACAGCGCGCCGGCGGTCTGCACCAAGCCGCGGCAGGGCTCGGCGGACTACTCCATCAAGGGCCGGCTGGACCTGGACTCCTTGGCGCTGGTGGTCAACTCGCGCTCGGGCGAGCGCAGCCCGCTGCTAGACGTCTCCAAGGCCGGGATCGTGGATGAGCGCTGCGGCAAGACGGCGCTGGCTGCGGCTGACAGCCTGAACTATTACGTGACTCCGGCGCATTACTGGGGCGAGGACATCCTGCAACTGCCCAAGTCCGCCGCCACCGGCCGGGTGTACGTGGACGGCAACCTGCATCTCTGCCAGTATGACGGGGATTGGAGCGACTCCGAGGACGTGCCTCTGCACTGCAGTCTGAGAGCGGAACAGTAAGGGGTCGCGGCTGTCGGAACTGTCCCACCCCCATGGGGTGGGACTGGTGGGGTGGGACATGGGGGACATGCATGCTACATACATATCCCCTAGGGGGGATGGGTATGTACGAATGACCCCACCAGTCAGCAACCGCGTTTAAATCTCCGGAACGGTCTGATTCCAGTTTTAATCGCTTATTGGCCTACCCCACCAGTGGACCCCACCAGTTAGAGCCGCCCCACCAGTCGGCCCCACCAGTCAGAGCAAAGTTTCGCCGTTGGCTGTTAGGCGATATTTCTGGAGGCGACTGTTGGGTTTGTCCGGAATGGTGAGCTCGATAAGGCCGGCGTCCAAAGCCGGGTCGAGATAGTGCTGGCGCAGGTGGTTGCGGTCCTTCATCTTGAGTCCTTTTAGTATGTCGGCTGTGCCCAGGGGGGCTTTTGCCAGCAGGCGCAGGAGGGGCAGGAGCCGCGGCTCGATTGCTGGGGAGGTTTGGTCTCCGGCTTCAGGGGGCATGGGCAAGCGGGGCAAGGTCACGGTGAAGCCGTCCTCGATCTGGAACTGGGGCTGGGGGAGGCCGGCTTTGCGGCAGAGCTGGATGATGTCCGTGGTGCCGGTGGCTTTGCTTGCGCGGTAGTAGGCCAGGTAAAGGGCTTCGGCCAGCAGGGGGTTGGGCGGGTAGGAGCCGTGGGGCCGGCTGAGTTGGTCCGGGGTGAGGTCGGGGGGGAGTGTGCCTGGGTTGTGGATATCGAGGCGGTCGCTGTAGAGCTGTATTTCGACCGTTTGGTTGCTGGTGTAGTCGCAATGGGCGACGGCATTGGCTAGAGCTTCGCGGACGGCTTCTGTGGGGAGCTGATGGGGGTTCTGGTCATCGAGATGGGAGAGGACGAAGTACATGGCTTCGTCGAGCATCTGGAAGAGGGTGCCTTGGCAGGTCTGCTGGGCTCGGGCGCCTTCGTACTGCGCGCATTGGATGCGGGCTGAGGGGAAGCACTGCTGGGGGTCGTGGCCGAAGAGGAGGATGGCGGCGGTGGTGGGGCGATCTTGGCTGAGGAGGCGAAGTTCGTTTAGCACGGCGTTGGGGGCGGCGTCTGGGGCGAGGGGGAAACCGCGGGATCGGGCGATGGTGGTGAAGCGGCGGATGTGGTCGGAGGAGAGGTCGTCGAGGGTGGCGCCGGGGCAGGGGGTGGAGTCGAAGTATTGGGGCAAGGGCGGTTTCCGGGATAGAGTATACAAAACTCCGGTATTGGGGCAGCTTCTTTGTGTGGGCGGGGGTGACGTCCCCCTAATTGGCAGTGTGGCGCATCTGCTCCGAGTAATGCTCCTTGAACTTTTCATGGGCCACGCGGATGTCTGAGGTCTTGAGTGTGCGCTCCCAACCGCAGAGGCACTTCAGCCTTTTATTCATGGAATTGAACTCGAAGAGATGCATCTTCATGTGGTCTCCCTAAAACACGAAACCCCCTTTCGGGGGTCAAGGTCCTGACATTACTCGTTACAGGTTCGAATCCGTTAAACCTGACTTTATGATATCAAAATACCATCTCTTCGACAATCAAAAACATCGCCGTTGATCGGCCCGGCCTCAGGTTCAGTCAGAGTCGGATGCAAATGATAGAATCAATCCGGCCGAATCAAGGAGATATCCCATGAACGAAATCGCCCAGATCCGCGAATGGTACGCATTCAACTCCGAAGTCCGTAAGAAATACCTCAAGACCCTCTCCGCCCTCCCGCGCCGCGCCCTTCTCAAAGACCGCAAAGCCTCCTTCCCATCCCTCCTCGACATCTACGTCCACACCCTCGACGCCTACAACTGGTACATGTTCTACGCCTACCAGGACCGCGCCGCCGACTTCAAGCGGAGCGCAGGCAGCATCAAGACCATCGCGCAGGCCCGCCAGTACGAGCGCGAGGTGGACCGGAAGGTGAACGCCTTCCTCAAACGCCTTGACGCCCGCCTCCTCGCCTCGACCTTCCAGTTCACCTACCCGCCCGGCCACCCCCGCGGCAAAGGCCTGCGCAAGGTGCGCACCCGCGACATGGTGCTCGCCCTGATCGCGGAGGACCTGCAGCACCGCGGCGAGCTCGCCGGCCTGCTCTGGCAGTTCGACGCCGAGGTCCCCTTCACCAGCTTCATCGATTGGAGCGAGCGGCGCAGGCACGCCAGGAGATAGGAAGACACGATGGGGTGGCTGCGCGGGATATACCTCGGCAAGCCCCAAGTCTACATCCTGCTGGCCTTGCTCGCCCTCGCCGGCAGCGCCTGGAATATCAGCGCGCCCTCGTGGATCGTGGCTCTGGCGCCCAGCATAGCCCCGGACCGCTGGGGCCCGCTCCTCTCAGCGTACTGCCTCATCGTCATCGGCTCGCATCTCGTCGTCCACCCAGCCGTCGCCCTCCTGCGCGCCGCCACCGGCCCCCCGGAGCAGCAACCCGCGCCCAATTGGCTGCCCGTCATCGCCGGGTCGTGCGAATCCGTGCTCTTCGCGACCTCCTTCTATATCAACAAGCCCGGATACATCGCCGTCTGGCTGGGCGTGAAGGTGGCTGCCGGCTGGAAGCTCTGGGAGCCGGGCCGCAACCGCTTCGAGGTCTTCGTCACCGGCAACGCCCTGTGCATCGGGTGCGCCTACATCGGCGCCAGGGCCATCGCGGCCGTGCTCCGCTAAGGAAGGGTCGCGTCGGGGTCGCGGCCTGAGCGGCCGCAACCTCCATATTCTGACGCGGCCTGCGCTATGTGCCCTACTGGGCATGAGTATTTGATTGGATAGCACCGCGATGTCAGTGCTCTCGTGAAAAGTGCAGTTAATTTCAGGAGTTCTTTCTTTGACGGGTCTTTGATGGCCGCGAACTCAGCCCACTGGATATGACATCACTCTCCGTATTTTGTTCAATAGCACCCTTGCCGACCCGCCTCGCCATCTGCTTCTTTTGCCTCGCAATCCCCGGCTTGATCCTTTCTCCGGCCTGCTGGCCCGCCGCGGTCAATGATCAAGAGCCATCATTCGAGCCGGACCAGCCCTCCGAAGGCTTCCTCCCGCGAAGCTCCAAACCCGAAGCCCTCGGCATAGACAAAGCCGCCTTGGCGAAACTGGTCCGGCAAGCCCAAGCCAGCCATTCGCACGCCCTCATCGTCATCAAGGATGGCCGCGTGGTCGTCGAACGCTACTTCGGCCGCCCGCCAAAACCCCTCCGCCTCAATTCCGTCACCAAGAGCGTCGTCTCCTTGGCCATCGGCGCCCTCATCGGCGAAGGCAAGATCGCCGGCGTCCACGCCCCCCTGTCCACCTGGTTCCCCCAGTTCAAAGAAGGAGACAAGGCCAAGATCACCCTATGGAACATCCTCACCCACACTTCCGGCCTATACCATGAGGAGAGCGCCGCCACCCTCTATCACCAGCGCGACGTGGTCCAGTACGCGCTCGGACTGCTGACCGCTGACGAGCCGGGCAAGCGCTTCTCCTACAGCAACGAGGCGGTCGCGCTCCTGCCCGGGATCGTCCTGGCCGCGGCCGGCAAGCCCCTGGACGCGTACCTGCAGGAGAAGCTGTTCGGACCCATGGGCATCACAGCCTGCGATTGGGACCGCGACCCCGCGGGCAACGTCATGGCCTACGGCGGCCTGTCCATGGCGCCGCGCGACCTGGCCCGCATCGGCCAGCTCATGCTCGATTCCGGGCGTTGGCAGGGGCGGCAGCTCGTCCCCGGAGCCTGGGTGCGCGCGGCCACCTCGCCGGCCCGCTCCGACATCGCGGACTACGGACTGCTGTGGTGGCTGCGCGGCGGCGGGTTCGGCGGCGAAGGCTGGCTGGGGCAGTACTTGCAGGTCTATCCCGAATGGCGCCTGGTGGCGGTGCGCATGCACGGCCAAGAAGCGGGCAATGACATGAAGGAGAACCAGGATTACGGGTTCGAGGACTTCAAGAAGATGACCCTGGCTTTGGTCCAGCATCCGCAAAAGCCGAAGCAGGGCTTGATCGACTGGGTAGCGATCCCGGGGGGAAGCTTCATGATGGGCGCCGACGACCTGCCCGGCGCCCGGCCCCATCGAGTCACGGTGCCGTCATTGCAGGCCGCGAGGACCCTGGTGACCAATGCCCAGTACCAAGCCTGCGTGGACGCCCACGGCTGCACTCCCCCGAGGTGGGGCTGGCCCGTAGCTCCGGACAAAAGCAATCTGCCCGTCTTCTTCGTGAGCTGGAGCGATGCCGCACAGTTCTCCGAGTGGGCCGGCGGAAGGCTGCCGAGCGAAGCGGAGTGGGAATACGCGGCTCGCGGCGCGGGCCAGGATCGCAGGTTCCCTTGGGGCGATGAGGAAGCGACCTGCGCCAGGGCCGTCATCTCGGAGGGCGGCGATGGCTGCGGGAAGGACTCCGCATGGCCCGTATGCTCGAAGCCCGAAGGCAACACGCGGCAGGGCCTCTGCGACATGGCGGGCGATGCGTGGGAGTGGACGCAGGACTGGTATCATGCCTCCTACGACGGCGCGCCGGCTGACGGCCGCGCTTGGCAAGACCCGTCCGGCTCGGCTCGGGTCATCCGCGGCGGGTCCTGGTGCGAGCCCGGCTCGCATGCTCGCTCGGCCGTCCGCCGCGAAGGTCCGCTTACGTGGGGCTCCGCGATAGGGTTCCGCCCCGTAAGGGAGCGCCGGGACTAGCGCATGGCTGAAGCCAAGCAGTCCTTGCCGGCCCGCCTCGTCCTGACCGCCTGCCTGCTGTCCTTCCCCGGCTCGCCAAGAGCGGCCGTGCCAACACCGCCGGATTCCAACATCGGCGTCGTTCCCACCTGCTCCGTCCTCGGCGAGGTCATAGAGATCCGGCCCGCACCCCATGCGGCGCGGGTCCGCCTCCAGCGCGCCCATGGCTCGAGCACCATGGACGCTTGCGGCCAGACCGGCGCCGCGGCCATGGCGGACCAAGGCGCCGTCGTATCCGTTTCCCTCGACGTCCAGCCCAAGCCCCTGCTCGTTGCGGGCAGCCGGGTCTTCGTGGTCAAAGGCATGGGCCCGGATTTCTCGCTGGAGACCTACCCCCCGGATTCCCTCACCGTCGATGCCATGGTCCGCACCGCGGAAACCAGCTGGGACGGGCCCGCCCGGCTCAGCGAACTCTACCCCGTCGAAACCTTCCTGGGGGTCCCGAGTACCGTTGAAAAGCTGTCCCGCAATCTCGACCTCGACGCAGAGGACCCCAAGACCAAGGACAAGCGGCTCGGCTCGGCCGTCCTGCTCATCGAGCTCGCCGTGGACAAGCAGGACGTCCCGGAACCGGTCCTGCGCAAGGCCTTCTCGGCCGCCCTGGCCGGAAGCTATCAGGCGGTCGGGATCGCCAGCCACGTCCGCCTCATAAAACACGACCGGGCCGGGCTCGTCGCGGAGCTCGACGGCTGGCTCAAAAAGACCGTGACCGACCAGAGATGGCCCGCGGTCCGCGATCCTGCCGGCATCATCGTGGCGCTCGGAGAGCTCGGGCCGGCGTCGAGGCCCGCGCTCCCCGCCATCCTGGAGCGGATGAACGGCCTCAACGGCACCGAGCGCGATGACAGCCACACCATCTTCGCCGCCGCGATGGAGCGGATGCACGCCCAGGCGCAGGCCGCCGCTCTCTTCCTCCGGCAGGTCAACGCCGGCCAGCTCAAGTCGAACAGCGGCCCTCTGGCCCGCGGCGCCTGCCTGCTCACGCGAGGAGACCCCTCCCCGGCCCTCGGCGAGCTGCGCCATTGGTGCGCGTCAAGCTACACGGGCCCTGTCAGATAGATCGGTCTCAGGCTGACAGCCCGCTCCGGAATTTGTTTAATATCACCCGTGCCGCGGACCCAGCCGGCCCGCCTAGTCCTCTCCGACGGCACCGTATTCTCCGGCGCCTCCTTCGGCTCACCCCATTGCGTTGACGGCGAAGTCGTCTTCAACACCGGCATGGTCGGCTATCCCGAAGCCCTCACCGACCCCTCCTACCGCGGCCAGATCCTCGTCTGCACCACCCCCATGGTCGGCAACTACGGCGTACCCCGGCGCGGACTCACCGACCGATACGGCATCCCCAAACACTTCGAATCCGACCGCATCCAAGCCGCTGCCCTGGTCGTCGCCGACTACAACGACCACTACTCCCACTGGAGCGCGGCCAGCTCTCTGCATGACTGGCTCGCGGAGCAGAACATCCCGGCCATCCACGGCGTGGACACCAGAGCCCTCACCAAGCTCCTCAGGACCCAAGGCGTGATGCTCGGCCGCATCGGCGAGAGCAACGGCCCCCTTGACGACCCCAACAAGCGGAACCTCGTCGCGGAAGTCTCCTGCAAAGAAGTCAAAGAATACGGCTCCGGCCCCACGACCATCCTCGCCGTAGACTGCGGCATGAAAGCCAACATCCTGCGCAGCTTCCTCAAGCGCGGAGTCAAAGTCCGCCGCGTCCCCTGGGACCACGACTTTACAAGGGAGGACTGGGACGGCCTCTTCATCTCCAACGGCCCCGGCGACCCCCAGCGCTGCGGCAAGCTCACCGCGCACCTGCGCGCCGCATTCGACCTCGACAAACCCATCTTCGGCATCTGCCTCGGCTCCCAGATCATGGGCCTCGCGGCCGGAGCCCAGACTTATAAATTGAAATACGGCCACCGCTCCCAGAACCAGCCCTGCACCGACGTCGAGACCAGCCGCTGCCACATCACCAGCCAGAACCACGGCTATGCGGTCGCCGAAGACACCATGCCCAAGGACTGGAAAGTCTGGTTCGTCAACGGCAACGACCGCACGGTCGAGGGCATCCGCCATTGTTCCAAACCGTTCCGCGCGGCCCAGTTCCACCCCGAAGCCTGCCCCGGCCCCACCGACACCGCCTTCCTCTTCGACCAATTCATCCGCGAGGCCTCCGCATGCAGAGCCTGAAGCGCAAAGTCCTGCTGCTCGGCTCAGGCGGCCTCTCTATCGGCCAAGCCGGCGAGTTCGACTACTCCGGCTCCCAAGCCATAAAGGCGTTGAAAGAGGAAGGACATCAGGTCGTCCTCATCAACCCCAACATCGCCACGGTCCAGACCTCCAAGGACATGGCGGACGCGGTCTATTTCCTCCCAGTGACCCCCGAGTTCGTCACCCAAGTCATCGCCGCGGAAAAGCCCGACAGCATCATGCTCTCATTCGGCGGCCAGACGGCGCTTAACTGCGGCGTGGCCCTGCATAAAGCCGGCGTGCTCAAGGACCACGGAGTCGAAGTCCTCGGCACCCCCGTAGACACCGTCATGCTCACCGAAGACCGCGACCTCTTCGCCAAGCGCATGCGGCAGATCGACGTCAAGATCCTGCAGAGCACGGCCGCCTCCAGCCTCGACGAGGCCAAACAGGCGGCCCAGGTCATTGGCTTGCCCGTCATCATCCGCTCAGCATACGCCTTAGGCGGCCAAGGCTCCGGCTTCGCCCACGACGAGACCCAACTCGCCGAGATCGTGTCCCAGGCCCTCTCCTCCGCGCCGCAGGTGCTCATCGAGAAATCCGTCCAAGGCTGGAAAGAGATCGAATACGAGGTCGTGCGCGACGCGGCCGACAACTGCGTCACCGTGTGCAACATGGAGAACTTCGACCCCATGGGCATCCACACGGGGGAAAGCATCGTAGTCGCCCCTTCCCAGACCTTGAGCAACGAGGAGTACCATTTTCTCAGGGAAGTCGCCATCCGAGTCGTGCGCAGCTTGGGCGTGGTCGGCGAGTGCAACATCCAGTACGCCCTGGCCCCCAACCTGGAGTATCGCGTCATCGAGGTCAACGCCCGCCTCTCGCGCTCCAGCGCCTTGGCTTCCAAGGCCACCGGCTACCCCCTCGCCTACATCGCGGCCAAGCTCGCCTTAGGCCAGAACCTGCCCGACATCGAGAACCGCGTCACCAAGTCCACCTATTCGTGCTTCGAGCCGGCCTTGGACTACGTGGTGGTCAAGGCTCCCAAGTGGGACCTGGCCAAGTTCCGCAAAGCCTCCAGGGGCCTCGGCTCCAGCATGAAGAGCGTGGGCGAGGTCATGGCCATCGGCCGCACGTTCGAGGAAGCCATCCAGAAAGCTTTGCGCATGATAGACCCCAAGCACCAGGGTTTCGTTGGCAACGACGAGGCATTCGAGGACCTGGAGGGGGAACTCAAGAATCCATCGGACCGGCGCATACACGCCATAGAGGCGGCTTTGCGGGAGGGGATGGAAGTCTCGCGGATAGCTGAGCTTACCAGCATAGATCCCTGGTTCTTGCACCGGCTCAAAGGCATCGTGGATATCCAGGAGCGGCTTGCGAAGCACGCTCTATCCGACCTGCCAAGTGACCTGCTGAAGGCTGCAAAAAAATCGGGATATTCCGACCAACAGATTTCGCGATCTCTGAAGGGAACGGAAACGGCATTGGCAGTCCGTGCTAGGCGAAAGGAGACAGGGATAACGCCCTGGGTCAAGCAGATAGACACCTTGGCAGGGGAGTTCCCGGCCAAGACCAACTATTTCTACCTCACCTATCACGGGACCAGCCACGACCTGCCTCCGCGCGAGGAGAAGCAAGTGGTCATCTTGGGCAGCGGCGCCTACCGCATCGGCAGCTCAGTGGAGTTCGACTGGTGCTGCGTGAGCTGCGCGCAGGTCCTGGGCCGGCTCGGCTACAAGACCGTGATGATCAACCATAACCCAGAGACCGTGAGCACCGACTACGACATCTGCGACAAGCTCTATTTCGAGGAGCTCAGCCTGGAGCGCGTGCTCGACATCGCCGATCTTGAGCAGCCCGAAGGCTTCGTGGTCTCGATGGGGGGGCAGATCCCCAACAACCTGGCCTTGGCCTTGCACAAGCAGGGGCTCAAGATCCTCGGCACCAGCCCGGAAGCCATAGACCGGGCCGAGGACAGGCACAAGTTCTCATCCTTGCTGGACCAGTTGGGCGTGGACCAGCCGCTCTGGGAGGAGCTTTCCAGCCTGGAGGCGGCCAAGGCCTTCGCGGCCAAGGTCGGCTACCCGGTGCTGGTGCGGCCGTCCTACGTCTTGAGCGGCGCGGCCATGAGCGTGGCCACCTCGGACGCGGACCTGGAGCGCTACTTGAACCGGGCGGTCAAGGTCTCCAACGAGCACCCCGTGGTCATCTCCAAGTTCATCACCGAGGCCAAGGAGATCGAGATGGACGCGGTGGCCAAGGACGGCCGCATCCTGGCCTACGCCATCTCCGAGCACATCGAGAACGCGGGCATACACTCCGGCGACGCCACCTTGGTGTTCCCGGCCCAGAAGCTCTACCTGGAGACCGTGCGCCGAATCAAGGCCATCACCCGGCAGATCGCGGGCGCGCTCAAGATCAACGGGCCTTTCAACATCCAGTACATCGCCAAGGACAACAAGATCAAGGTCATCGAGTGCAACCTCCGGGTGTCCCGGAGCTTCCCGTTCGTGTCCAAGGTCTCGGGCGTGGACTTCATCGGCGTGGCGACCGAGGTGATCATGGGCCTGCCGGTGGAGAAGGTGGAGTCCTCGGCCTTCGAGCTGGAGCACGTGGGCGTCAAGGCCCCGCAGTTCTCCTTCACCCAGCTGCGCGGCGCCGACCCCGTGCTGGGAGTGGAGATGGCCTCCACCGGAGAGGTGGGCTGCCTGGGCGACGACGTGCACGAGGCCCTGCTCAAATCCCTGCTCTCGGCCGGCCTGCGCATCCCGAAGAAGAACGTGCTCATCTCCACCGGCCCCTTGGAGAGCAAGGCGCGCTTCATGTCAGCCGCGCGCAAGCTCAAAGCCATGGGCCTGACCATCTACGCCACCCGCGGCACCTCCGAGTTCCTCAAGTGGAACGGGGTGGAGTCCACGGTTTTGCACTGGCCCACCTCCAAGAGCAAGCCCAACGTCCTCGACTACCTAAAGAACCGCAAGATCGAGTTGGTCATCAACATCCCCAAGAACGACGAGCCCGAAGAGCTCAACAACGACTACCTCATCCGCCGCACGGCCGCGGACTACAACATCCCGCTCATCACCAACCTGCCCGTAGCCGAGCTGTTGGTGGACGCGCTCTCAGCCAAGGGCGAGGTGAAGGCGCGCAGCTGGCAGCAGTACTTCGAGGCTCAGCCCGCCTAGCATGCTTTTCCCCGAGCTCGTCCTGGATGTCTTCATCCTCCTGCTTTTCGTCAAAACGGCCGGGGTCTGCGCGAGCGCCGCGGTGGTGCTGCGCCTGTGCGGGCCGGGGAAAGCCGGGGTCTTCTGGCGGAGATACTGGGCTTGGGAATATGCCGGTGAGAACGTCTTCGACGCCTCGGTCTGGCTTGCGACCGTGCTGGGGTTCCTCTACTCCCGCCGCCTGCTCGGCGGGCTCGGAGGAAACGGCCTGGCGGCCGCGCTGGGGGAGCATCCCGCTTTGGTGCTCGGCATAGGCGCGGCGCTGGCTTGGTTCGCCGTGTCCACCGTCCTGCAGACCCTGTCCTGTCTGCGGCGCACCCAGGTGCTCTGCGAGAAGATCAACCATCTGCCCCTGCTCAAGAAGCTCGGCCAATGGGTCCTCCAGCTTTCGCTCCTTTACCTCGAGCTCACGGGCTGGTCGCAAGCCCTCAAGGCCGGGCAGGCGGGCCTGGAACTGGTCCTCAAGCGCGCCTTGGAGGGCCGGATCAACAGGATGCTCTATAGGTCCCTCCTGCTCCTGGCCGTCGAATGCGCGGCCCGGGTCGCGGCGGTGGCGGCCGCGGGCTACGTCGCCACCGGCCGGCTCAGGCTCTGGTAAGGCGCCCTCTGCGAGGCGGCATCCTGCCAAGGAACGTCTGCTGACGTCGTCCTCGCGCCGGCCAACGCATCCCGCCGTCCAGTTCGTCAAATACTCCATCGGCGGCGCGCTGGCCACCGGAGTGGAGATCCTGGTCTTCTATTCCGTCGCGATCTGGCTCCTGCCCGCCCTCGGTCCCGGGGATCCTGTCGCGCGCCTGCTCGGCCTTCGCTTGGCACCCATAGCCGAGGGCGCGCGCTCCGCGCACTACGTCTGGGGAAAGATGATCGCCTTCCTATTCTCCAACCTGACGGCCTATGTCGTCAACGTGCTTTGGGTATTCATCCCCGGCCGCCACAGCAGGAAGGTGGAATTCGCCCTCTTCTACGCGGTCTCCGGGACCAGCTTCGCCCTCGGCACGGCTCTGGGCTGGCTGCTGATAAAATGGGCCGGACTGCCGACCACCTACGCCTTCGCCGTCAACGGCGCGGCTTCCATCGCGATGAACTACGCCAGCCGGAAGTTCGTCGTGCTCAAGGGTTAACAGGCTGCTGATAAACCCTCCTGCGGAAAGGACTATGTCCGGACACAGTCCTTTCGGTAGCGGGCAACAGTCCATCCCCGAACTGGCCCAGACAGGCGCAGCCTGTCTGGGCCAGTCGCGCCGAAGGCGCCATCCTTCGTGCAACCTATCGGATGGGTTCTGCCGCCCCGCTTCGCGCAGTGCCATGAGGCCCAGGACGTAGGCCGGGTCCAGAGGACGAAGCCACACCAGCGCCCCCATGGGGATGCGCGAGAGCGACACCAGGTTGGGGGCGGTCAGCCAGCTTCCGCTTCACCGCCGATCTCTCCATGAGGCGCCTGCCTAAGGGCGTTCGAGCTCGGGATCCTTCAGATAGAGTCTGAGGACGATCCCCAGGTAGGCGAAGCCGAATAGATAGCCCCCTATCACATCCGTCACCCAATGGGCGCCGAGATATATCCGGGAGATCGAGATGGAGAGGATCAGGAAGGCGGAAAGAACGCCGATGACGATCCTCCAGAACGAGGGGATCTTCTTGTTGGCGGACATCACCGCCAGGAGGAAACCGAAGAACACGACGTAGTGGACCACATGCCCGCTGGGGAAGCTGGATTGGCCGGCGTCCGTGAGCAATTCAGCATTCTCCCAGGTCGGCCGGGGGCGGCCTACCAGCATCTTGACCAGGCTATTGAGCAGGTCGGCGACGGGAGCGGCCAGGACGAAGAAGGATTCCCGTCGGCAGCGGGCCGCGAAGAAGAGCGCCGAGGCCAGGATGATCGAAAGAGACGCGACGATGGGATCGCCGAAGAAGCTGATGCCCCTCATCACGGCGGTCAGATGCCTCATGCCGAGTTCCTGGCTCTCCTGGGTCACGTAGATGTCGAAGGAGGATATCGGATGAAGCCGGACGAAGGATATCAATCCCGCGACGGCGGCGGCCAAGCAGGCATAGAGGGCCAGCAGACGCTTATGCGCTGGCGTCATCTTTCTTGCCGGGGACCAGGACCTGGATCGCCCCGGGAACGACCTTAAAATGGAGGGGGATCCGGTCCAAGACCTCGCCGTCGCATTGCACCGTCTGCTCGGGGCTTGCGGAGACGCTGATGTCCCGGCCTTGCCAGTGCTGGACCAATTCCAGGTCGTGCGGACGTTCCCGTTGGATCAAGGTGACCGCCAGAAGCTTGAGCAGGCTGAGGTTCGCCTTGCGCACGACCACGACATCCAGCAGCCCGTCGCTGACATCGATGTGCTTGTCGAACGATACGCTGCTGAACCCGAGGTTCCCGGTGTTGGCGACGATGCAGGTCCAGCCTTGGACTTCGTGCTCCTCGCCATCGATCTTCAGATGGTAGACGGCTTTTTCAGCTTTCCTCATCGCTGCGGCCGCCGACAAGAGATAGGCGAAGATGCCGTGCTTGTTCTTGGCCTCGCGATCCGCGCCTTTGACGACGTCCGCCTCGAAGCCGAAGCATACTCCCGCGGTGAAATAGCGCTCATCGAACCGCCCCACGTCGATGGCTTTCGTCTCCGGCGGGACGCGGCCCAGGAGCGCGCAGGCTTCTTTGAGGTCGCCGGGTATGCCGAGCTCGGTGGCCAGGACGTTCGCCGAGCCTCCCGGCAGGATGGCCAAAGGGATGTCCGACCCGATCAGGCCGCTGACCGCTTCCATGACCGTGCCGTCGCCGCCGTAGACGGCGAGGGCATCGGCTCCGTCCTTGACGGCGGCCTTGGCCAACTGGATCGCGTCGCCCGCCCGGTGGGTGATCGCCGCTTTCCACTCGATGCCGGCTTCCTTCATGGACGCGTTGATGATGGATAGAATGGAGCCGCCTTGCCCGGAGGCGGGATTGATGATGATGTGGATATCGGTTATCTTCTTCTCCACGACAAGGGTAATGATACAAAAACGCCGCCGGATCGGGCTCCGGGCCTCGAGCGGCTTGCCCGAAGGCGTCAGTAATTTTCCCAATGTGAAGGCCCCGAGAAGTCTGTTATAGTCATAAGTGACGAGCGGAAAGAAGGTCGCTTGATGTCAGGAGGGGATATGAAAAAAGCAACGATATTGATGTTGGCGTGCGCGCTGCTGGTCCCTGCGCTCGGCGCCATGGCGCAGGAGCAAGGCGGGCCGCCAAAGGGTGAGGGGCAGGGCAAGGGACTGAAGGGGCCGAAGGGACCGTTGGCCAAGTTCATCATCGAGTTGCCCGCTGAGCATCCGATGACCACGACGCACTTCGCGGACATGATGGCGGAGCGCCTCCAGCTCTCAGACGAGCAGAAGTCCAAGGTCCAAAAGGTGATGGCAACGTCCAAGCCTGGCCTGCAGGAGAAATTCGCTGAGATACTCAAGGTCCGCAAGGAGATGCAAGCCCTGGAGAAGGACCTCTGGGACAAGATCCGCGCGACCTTGAACGACGATCAGAAGAAGTCCTTTGGCTGGATCGATCGGTGGCCAGGGGGGCCGAGCGGGCCGGGCGAACCAGGCCTGCGCCAGGGCGGCCAGCAGGGCGGCAGGGGCGAGGGACCCGGCGGCCAAGGCCGGGGGGAGCAGCCTGCGCAGCCTCCGCAGGAATGGCCGGGCGGAGGAAAATAGCTGCGGCGCAAGCCTGACTTGGACCGAAGGCCGGGACCGGGGCTTTGCCCCGCTCCCGGCCTTGCTTGACGGCCTGGGCAGCCGGCCTAGCGCACTCCCCTTTTGGTATTTTGGCTCTCCCAAGGGCTACGGGATTCCCCGAGTTAAAATTACTAGATTCCCCGATACGCAATACCCGAATGACCTGTTATAGTCAAGAGGCGTACGGAAGCAGGGCCCGCTTCTTGCGGGGGGGGAAATGTGAGGAAAACGACGATATTGTTGCTGGCGTGCGCTTTGCTGGCCCCGGCGCTCGGCGCCATGGCGCAGGAGCCGGGCGGGCCGCCCCAGGGCGAGGGGCAGGGCCAGGCACCGAAGGGGCCGCCGTCCAAGTTCATCATGGACGTGCCCACGGAGCATCCGATGACCACGGCTGGCTTCGCGGGCAAGCTCGCGGAGAGCCTCCAGCTCTCGGACGAGCAGAAGGCCAAGTTCCAAAAGGTGATCGCGGCGTCAAAACCCAGCCTGCAGAAGAAAGCCGTGGAGATGCGCAAGCTCCGCAAGGAGATGCAAGCCCTGGAGAAGGACGTGTGGGACCAGATCGGCGCGACCTTGAACGACGATCAGAAGAGGTCCGTGGGCTGGATCAATCGCTGGCGAGGGCCGAGCCGGCCGGGCGAACCAGGCCTACGCCAGGGCGGCCTGCAGGGCGACAGGGGCCCGGGACCCAGCGGCCAAACCCGGGGGGAGCAGCCTCCGAAGGAAGGGCCGGGCGGAGAAAAGACTTAGACCGAAGCCCGGGCCGCTCAGCTCAGCCTTTCATCGGCAGAGCGCTCCGCCCTCTACACGCTCGGCCGGATAGGGCTTGGTCCCGTCGGGGCACTGTTCCACGGCCCGGTAGGGCTTGGCCGGGTCCTGGGTCTTCACATAGAACCTGGGCTTCTCCAGGCCGCCCTCCGGGCCGTTGAAGCGGAAGCGCCAGCCGAAAATGGTCGTGGGCTTGGAGGGCCGGCTCTGCTCCGCGGCGCGCAGGCGCTGCCATGACTCCGGGCTCATGGCCAGCCCAAGGAATACCGCGGCCCCGGCCAGGACACGCAGAGCGGCCGGGGGCTTCTCGAACCGGCGCAGAGCGCGCCAGGCGGCATAGACGAGGCCCGACCAGAACAGGAGGCTGAAGAAGAGCGCGGGATGGATGATCGCGTAGCAGAGGTCCAGGAAAAGCCCCAGCACCAAGAACGCGCCGCCCGCCAGGCAGGCGGCGAGCAGGGGGAGGGCCGCCAGGACGGCGAGAACCGCGGCCGCTCCTTTCGGCTTGGCGCCGGCGCAGCGCCGGGCCACCTCGAGGCAGGACATGCAAACCACCGCGGCGACGAGTCCTCCCGGGCCGAGCACCACATAGGCGGCGGCCGCGGCCAAGGCGCAGGCCCAGACGAAACCGGGCCGCGGCGCCGCGGCCTTCTTGATCACTTGACGGCCGCGTCCTCCACCAGCACCGGATAGAAATACCCCGCCCCGATGTCCTTGTCCGCGGCGACCTTGCCCTTGACGGTGACCACCTGTCCCGCCTTGGGCAGGTCCTTGGTGGTGACGGTGATGTCGTGGGTCCCGGCCTTCGCGTCGCCGGTCCCGTCCTGGAGATGGAGCCAGTTGCGCCCCATGATCTCCGGCGAGACCTTGACGACCTTGCCCCGCACCGTGACGTCCTTGCCCTCGAGCTCCTTGCGCCGGGCATGGAGCTCGGCTACGGTGAAGGCGCTGGGGCCCTCGGCCTTGGCGACCTTGAGGCCGGCCTCGGGCGCGGCCTCGCTCGAGCCGTGCCCGGGCATCATGGCGCCGCGCCCCTTGCCGGTCGAAGTCCCCGAAACCAGGCCCGGCGAGAAGATGATGGCTGGGAAGGTGCGCTTGAGGGTCCTGCTCTTGAAGTTCCGCATCGCCATGCCGGGCTGGAAGGACAGCTTCTGGCCCTTGGCGACCTTCGTCGGCGGGGCCGCCAGCCAGACGGAGCCCTGGTCTTGGACCAGCCGCACGTAGGTGTAGCCGCCCGAGTCCATGGTCTCGGCCACCACTCCGGTGACGGGCGCCTGCGGCCCCGGCGCCGCGACACCGAGCGCTGCGGCCGATAGCAGGACCGCCGGCAAGAGCTTGATCATCGCATTCCTCCTAGGGACTGCCCAGGGCTATGATACCAAAACGCCGCGGGCCTTCTTCGGATTTGACCTTTTCCTGCCCGGCCCGGTCTTGGCCCAAGCGCGGCCCAAAGCCGCGCCCGCCCATGACCGGGTCGTCCGCGTCGGGGTCCAGGTGGTGGTCTGGCCCGCGGAGTCCTTGCTGGTGGCGCATCTGATGATCCATAGATACGGACGGCCGGAGGAGGTCCATGCCGACCGCCTGGTCTGGCGCTCCCGCTGGCCCTGGAAGAGGATCGTGGTCAGCGCGGGCTCGCGGGCCAAGCCCCTGGAGCAGGTCGTCGCCTACCGCGTCCCGGCGGACAAGCTCCAAGATCTGGGGCGCTTCTCCCGCCGCTTGCTGGTCGACCAGGCGCGCGGGGAGCTCTCCTCGCTCAGCGACCGCGAGGACTACAACCGCCTGGCGCTGAACCTGGCCGACGAGGTCGTGCGCGGCAGGCGGACGCCTGAGCAGGCCAGGCGGTTCTTCGTCCGGACGGTCAGGCTCTCTTTGGCCGGGAAGGACGGCCCCTACACGAAGAGGCTCTTCATCGCGCCTCCGCTCATGTATCCGCCGCCTTCCCGCCTGGAGCGCTTCTGACCGCCGCGGCGCGGGCCGCAGCCTAAACGGCTCCGTTGGTATATAATATGTTTGCTGACCCCGCACGGGTCGGGAGGGGACATGAAAAAGACGACGATTTTGATATTGGCGTGCGCGCTGCTGGTCCCGGCGCTGGCGGCGCTGGCGCAGGAGGAGGGCGGACCGCCGCAGGGCGAGGGACCGGAAGGGCGGCCGCCCATGGACCTGGGGATGCCCACGGAGCATCCGATGACCTCCGCGCGCTTCGCGGACATGCTCACGCAGCGGCTCGAGCTCTCCGACGAGCAGAAGGCCAAGGTCCAAAGCGCGATCGCGGGGTCCAAGGAGGGCCTGAAGAAGAAATTCGCTGAGATACAAAAGGTCCGCAAGGAGATGGAAGCCCTGGAGAAGGACCTCTGGGGCAAGATCGGAGCGGCCTTGACCGAGGAGCAGAAGCGGACCTTGGACGAGATGCAGAGGATGCGGCCCGGCGGGCCCGGCGGGCCGGGCATGCGCCGCGGCGGCGAGGGCGGCCAGCAGGGCGGCATGAGGCCCGGCGGCAGGGGCCGCGGCCGCAGGGGTCCGGGACGCACGGGACAAGGCGGGGGGCAGCAGCAGCCTCAGCAGGGTCCGCAGGAAGAGCCGGGCGGCGACCAGTAGCGGCGGCTCAGCTCCGCGCGGCCGCCCGGACCGGGTCCGCTGGCCCGGCATCATCTGATGCCGGGGTCCGAGCCATATATTCGCGGCGCCAAATACATTATAATTACAAAATGCTCCAGGTGAGACCATGAAGAAAGAATGCGACCTGCTCGTGGTGGATGACGAGCCCGCGATCACCGGCTCCGTGGCGAGGATATGCGCGGCCGAGGGGATGACGGTCGACCAGGCGGATTGCGCGGCCGCCGGATTCGCGATGCTGGAGCGCTGCGCCTATCGTCTCATCGTCTGCGACATCAGGATGGCGGGCGTGGACGGCTTCCAGTTCCTGTCGACGGTCGCGGCCATGCACATCTCCACGCCGGTCGTCATGGTCACCGGCTATGCCACGGTCCAGAACGTGGTGCGGTCCATGTTCTCGGGGGCCGTCGATTTCATCCCGAAGCCCTTCACCAGCGACGAGCTGCTGGCCGTGGTCCAGCGCGGTCTGCGCTACGACCAGCTGCTGAAGGAGGCGATCGCCGCCGCCGTGAAGTCGCCCCCGGGCGCGGCGCCGTATGCGTCGTGCCCGCTGGAATACCGCCGCCTCGGGCATGTCAGCTGGGTGTCCATGGAGAGCCGGGAGGCCGCCTTGGTGGGGGTCTGCGACCCGTTCGTCAGGACCGTAGGCGGGGTGCGCAGCGTCAAGCTCATGGCTGCCGGCGGCGAGATCGTCCAGGGGGACCGCTGCGCGGCGATCATCTCGGAGGATGGCTTGTCGCACGGCGTGATGAGCCCGATCAGCGGCCGGATCCTCGGCGTGAATGCCAAGGTCGTCTCGCGCCGGTCCTTGGTCGAGGAAGAGCCGTATGCCAAAGGGTGGCTGTATCGGGTCCTGCCCTCCAACCCCGAGCCCGAGTTCAATGAGCTGGTCAGGTGCCGCGTGGATTCCCTGTAACAGGGTCTGGGATCGCGCCCAGGCAGAGGCAGTCCAGAGGTCCTAGCGGAAGCCGGGTCTTTTTCCGCATGCCGGCTGCCCGAGTGTCCCTCCCGGGGCTCCGCAAAACCGCTCATACTCCCGATATGCGCCCGCCCTGCCGGCTGCTTGGGCTGTTTCTCGCCTCTGTCTTTCTGGCCGCGGCAAACGGTTCGGCCGCGGACAATCAATCCCTCCGTGAGCTCCGCCGATGGGGGGACCAGCTCAACATAGCCCCTGATGCTCCCGTCGCCTTGCCTGAGGGCAGGCCGGTGGCCGCGGCCCCCGGCGCGGACCCGCTGGAGCTCCCCGCGCGCTGGACCATGGCCTGCGCGAGGGAGGAATGGCGGTATGCGAATCTGCTGGCGCTCCCCCAGGAGACGGTGGAGCGGTATTTTCAGGAGCTGGTGAGGAGCACTTTCGTCAAAGGATTCACGCGCCTTTCCGCCGTCAACGGGCCCATGGCGGAGGAACTGCTGCGGCGGGCGCGAAGCTCTTCGGTGTCCATACGCTGCAAGAATCTCCAGGGTCCTTACGGCGAGTCGAGGAATCCCTTGCTCGCGCGGCTCATCGGCCCCGGCTGGATCAACGTCAACAGCGCCTTGCTGTCGGTCTACGCCAGCGCCAAGGAGCTCAACAAGACCATCCCGGCCGACGGCGAGATGGCGGCGTTCCGCGTGGCTGAGGACGGCGGGGACCTGGCCATCTTCCATGAGATGCTGCACGCCGTGGGCCTGGACACCTTGCCCATGCGCGTCCACAACGACCCCAGGGCCGACCGCTCCAAGGACCTCGTGTTCGCATGCACGGATGCGGTCTTCTCAGCCAGCCGGGACGACTGCATCGCCTGCGCCCTGGCCCGCAGCGTGAACGGCTCCTTCGTCGCGTCCGAGTCCCCCGCAGATGTGGATGCCGCCTCCCGGAGCTGCGACGCCCTGTCGCGGCCCGGCAGATAGGCTGGCAGGCAGGGCCGTTTCTCCGAAAATTTAACCGGATTTTGCCGAATTTTTAACGGCCTGTAACATCGGCGCAAGGCCCCCGGATTATACTCCAGATAGAGGCAAGCCATGGCTCTTGAATCAGTGGTGGACCTGGCGCAACCCAGACCCGCGCTGTCCCCGCTGCCAAGCGCTCCGGTCCTGGCTCGGCAGGCGTCCGCGGGCCGGGATAGCCGGGGCGGGGCGGGCCTGGTCCGCCTCGCGGCGCTGGCGCTGTTCGCGGCGGGCATGGCCTCGACCGTCGCCTTCAACACCCGGCCGCCGGCGCCCGCCGCGGCCGCGCCGCGCCCCGCCGCGGTCTTCGCCGTGCGCACGCCGGCGGCGGCGCCCGCCCCGCAGTCTTTGGCGCGCACGCCCGCCAGCGGCGAAGTCCGCTCGAGCAGCCCGGTCCCGTTCTACGGAGGAGCAGACCAGATCGCCGCCGTGGGCGCCGATGCCGCCCTGCCGTCAGCGTCGAGCCAGATCGAGACCGGCAGGCTCGTGCCGTTCTTCCAGCCGGCCCACGCCTGGCGGGAGACGGCGCAGCCGGCCCAGGCGCAGCAGGCTCAGCCGAGCCAGGTGCAAGCGCAGCCCAGGGCGCAGCTGGCCAAAGCCTTCCGAGCTCCCCATCTGCGGCCCACGGCCCACTTCATCGGCGTGACTTACGCCCGGGGTTGGGGCGGGGGAGCCCTGCGCTCCTCGGCGGTCGCGACCTCGATGATCGTCGGGGGCGGGCCGGCGAGACCTTGCCGCAACGCCCGGCCGAGGCCGGCTTTCGCCGTCCCGGGCGACGGCGGCGGGCCGCAGCCGGCGCGGCAGGCCTTCGCCGTCCCCGGCGGCAGCGGGTATGGGCAGCGGCCGGCCTTCCAGGTCCCGCAGGGCTTCGCCGTCCCCGGCGATCAGGGCGTAGCCCGGCAGATGCTGGCCTTCCAGGTCCCGCAGGGCATCCCCACCCCGGGCGACGGCGGCGGGGCGCGGCAGGCGCGCCAGGCCTTCCCCATGCCGGGCGACGGCGGCGGCGCGCGTCAGGCGTGCAATACCTGCCCCTAGGAGTCCGGGCTTGCTCGCCGCACCATGACGGACGGCATACCAAAAGACCTCATCCGTCATAGGTCGAAAGGCCCACTTTGTGCTAGAGTCGCGCCATGGGTGTGGAAGGCAATCTCAGACGCCCAAGGACGGGAACGGAGGCGACATGCTGTTCGAGGAGCACATGGAAGCTGAAGTGAACGTCGTGACTGAGGCGCACTGCCCGGACATGGGCTGCTAGCGTAACGCCCAGGCACTCGCGTGCACAGGGTGCCTGGGCCCCTTTTTCGATGCGGCTCAAAGACACCGTCTTCAAGCAGCTCGGCCCGGACCTGTGGATGCTCCACACGGCCAGCCCCTACAAGGTCCGGGTCAACGTCGAGACCTTGGCCCGCCTGGAGTCCTTGCTCGCCAAGCGCCCAGGCGAGGGCCTGGCGCCGGAAGAGGAGTTCCTCTACGGCAAGCTCCAGGCCAAGGGCATGGTCCTCGCCGAGCCGGGCGGCCCGGGGCAGCTGCGGCTCAAGCGCAGGAGCCTTCTCGACAACATCGAGCTGGAGTTCTCCGGCTCGTGCGATCTGAGCTGCCGCCACTGCTTCGCCGCGATGTCGGGCCGGATGATGGGGCCGGAGGTCTTCGCAAAAGTCGTGGCCGGCGCGGTGGAGCTCGACGCCGTCACGCTCATCTTGAGCGGCGGAGAGCCTCTGCTCAACCCGGGCTTCCCGCAAGCCTGCCGCCAGGCCCGGGCCGCGGAGCTCAAGGTCATAGTGATGACCAACGGCGCGCCAGTGACCAAAGAGCTCGCCCAAGGGATGCGGCAGGCCGGGGTCGCGGAGGCGGTGGTGAGCCTCGACTGCTTCCAGGAGCAGCATGAACGGCTGCGCGGCCCGGGCTCCTTCGCCGCGGCCGCGCGGGGCATCCGGCTGTTGGTCGAGGAGCGCGTGCCCGTCTACGTGACCGCGCTGGTCACCGACGGCGGCGTCGGCCGCCTCGACGAGTTCAAGGCCTTCTGCCTCAAGGAGCTCGCAGTCTCGGGCGTCAGGCTCTCCGCGGTCGTGCCCATGGGCAGAGCCGCGCGGGGCCAGGGGCTCGGCCTGTCGGACGCGGACTTCGCCAATGTGTTCCAGGCCGACTGCGCGCAAGAGGCCGGCGAGCCGGCCAAAGGCTTCAAGTGCAGCGCGGGCAGCAGGCAGCTGTTCGTCGCTGCCGACGGTCAGGTGTACCCGTGCCGCTACTTCCAGAACCTCGGCGAATCAATAGGAGCTTTGAACGACGATCCGCTGAGCGCCGTCTACAGGCGCAATCTGGAAGGCGGCCTCACCGGCAGCTTCGACCGCGGCTCCCTGCGGCAGTGCCGCGCCTGCCCCAAGTACGCGGCCTGCCTGGGCGGCTGCCGGGCGCGGGCCAAGCTGCTGGAGGGCGATATCAGCGCCCCGGACCCTTTCTCCTGCCGGGTCTACGGAGTCCCGGCCCGGGCCTTGAACTCCCGCACCGCCTCATAAAGGGCCTCGACGAGCCGGGCTTGGACGGCCGGGTCCTGCATGCGCCCTTCCTCTTCCCGGTTGATGATGACGCCGCCTGCGCCAGAAGGTGGCTCTTCTGCGCCAGCGGCTTGGGCCGGCCTCAGGGGATGCTCAGGGCCGCAGGCTCTTGACCTTCCAGCCGCCGTCGTCGGAGCGGTCGAAGTCCAGCCGGTCCTCGCCCACCGAGACCTCGATCAAGGCGGGCTGGGTCTCCACGGACCAGCGCGGCATGGCCGGCTCGGTCCTGCCGCGAGGATAGAGGACCGTGGCCAGCACCGTCTCCCTGGCGGCAGCGGTCTTGAGGCTCACGGCCTGCACCGGCCTGATCCAGCCCTTGGGCTGCTCCAGGCTGTCCGAGACCGGCTGCGGCCCCGCGGTGAACAGCTCGAGCGCCGCGTCGCCCTGCTCGAAGAGCCAGTTCCCGGCGGACCTCCGCGAGACGCTGCCGTAGCTGTGGAAGCGCAGCTCCATGCTGCGCGGCACGGGCGTGGCGGCCTCGTCGAGGATCACCCAGTAGCGCCTCCGCACGAAAACCACGTGGCGCCTCACCCGCGCGGCGGGCACGGCGTAGGCGTCGTCAGCCCGGCCGACCAGCTCCTCATAGCCCGGGCCTTGGAAAGGCCCTTCCAGCTTGCCCTCGCGGCCCGGGACTTGGCCCTGGCCGCCGATGAGCACCGAGTTGTGGCCCGCGGTGGAGAGCTCGTAGTAGCCGTAGCGCTTCTTGCGGTCGAAGTAGTCCGCGGGATAGGGCCGGCTGCCCAGCTCGGCGAGCACCATCTGGTCGCCCACGCCCAGGCTCAGGTGGTCGAGGTCTAGGTGGGTGTGGTTGGCGTCGAGCGAGCCGTTCTTGAAGGCGAGGAAGAAACGCGGGTCCGGCTGGCGGTCCGCCATGAGCGCCCAGCCGATGGACGGGAACACGGCGGTCTGCGGCAGGCTGGGCACGAAAGCAGCGCGTGCCTCAGGCAGCCAACTCTCGCTGACGCGGCGCCACAGCAGGGCGAGCGCTTCCTGGGGCCAGCCTTCCTTCTTGACCGGGGCGAGCCCGTTGCGGTCCTGGAACCAGATGAAGTCGGGGTTGCGGTACTCGCGGCCGAGCAGGTAGAAGAGGGGGTCGTCGGCCCGGCCGTTGCTGTCGCTGAACCCGGCGGCCAAGGAGCGGCCGGGGCAGAACGCCATGGGGAAGTAGGCGGTGCTGCGCGCTCCCGGCTGGGCGAAGACCGCGGCTCCTTCCTCGCGGCCGGAGCGGCGCAAAGCCTCCGCGGCCAGGAACCCGTAGCGCATGCCGAAGACCCAGTAGCCGACGCCTTCCTCCCAGCCGCCGTCCGGGCCGAGGCGGTCCCAGAAGCGCCGCAGCGCCGGCACGGACCGGGCCAGGACCCTGTCCGAGAGCCCGCTCTCGCCCGAGAGCGCCAAGGCCAGCACCACGGCCCCGCCGTTGCACACGGGGTTCCAGTTGTGGGTGGCCGTGAGCCAGAAGGGTGGCTTGGGCTTGGCCGCGGCTTCAAGATACGGCTGCAGGGCCCGGCGCGCCGCTCCTTCGCGCAACCGACGGCGCTGGTCCTCGGTGAGGTCGCGGTAGAGCCAGTCATAGGCCAGGCCGAAGGTCATGCTGTTCTCTCCGGCCATGAGGTCGAAGGGCGGCTGATGCGCTGTGTCCACCCAGCTGGGCCAGTCGAGGGCTTTGTCGAGCTCGGCCACGGCCGCGTCGCGGTACCGGGCTTGCCCGCTCAGGGTGAATGCCATGCAGAATGTGAGCACGCGGCCCTGCAGGCGGCGCGCGGCTTCCAGGCCTTTGATCTCGCCGGCGGCGTCAGGCTCGCCGCGCTTGGACAGGGAGACGCGCAGAGGAGGGGCCTGGAGCAGGGCTTGGGCGCGCTGGAGCAGGCGGTCCGCGTAGGGCTTGAGGGCCGGGTCCTGGGCCCGGGCGCGTATGCCGGGGATCTCGCTCTGGCTGAAGAGGAGCCGAGGATGCTCCGCTGCCGAGGCTGAGCCGGCCGCGCAGGCCAGCGTCATGATGAGGCGGAGGAGTCTCATGGGCTGATTCTACAGAAACTATAGAAACTAAAGGGCCGTCGAAACACTCAGAGGCGCCGCCGGCCTAGCCCAGGGCGCGGCGGAGGTCTTCCAGCAGGTCCCGGCGGTCCTCAAGCCCGACGGAGAGCCGGACCAGATTGTCCTTGATGCCGCGCTTGAGCCGCTCCCCTTTGGGCAAGGAGCCGTGGGTCATCTGCGGCGGGTAGCAGACCAAGGACTCCACTCCGCCCAGGCTCTCGGCCAGGATGAAGAGCTTCAGGCGCGAGAGGAACCTGTCCACCGCGCGCCGGCCTCCGGCGAGTTCCAGGCTCACCATGCCGCCGAAGCCGGGATAGCGGACCCGCTCGACTTTGGGATGCCTGCGCAGGAAGCGCGCCAGGCAGGAGGCGTTGGCCTGGTGCTGGCGCATGCGCACGGCCAAAGTCTTGAGGCCGCGCAGGACCAGCCAGCAGTCCCAGGGACCGGGCACCGCTCCGGCCGCGTTCTGGTGGAACTTCATGGTCTCGTAGGCGGCTCGCCGCGACGTCACCACCGCCCCGCCCACGAGATCGCTGTGGCCGCCCAGGTACTTGGTCGTGCTGTGCACAACGATGTCGGCGCCCAGCTCCAGGGGCCTTTGCAGATAGGGGCTGGCGAATGTGTTGTCCACGGCCAGCGGCACGCCGGCCGCGCGCGCGATCTTGGCGACGGCGCGGATGTCGCAGACCTTGAGCAGGGGGTTGGTCGGGGTCTCCAGCCAGATGAGCCGGGTCTGGGGCCGCAGGGCGCGGCGGAACGCTTTCGGGTCATCCGAGCTCACGTAGCTCGTCTTGAGCCCCCATTTCCCGTAGACCTTCTCGAGGAGCCGGTAGGTCCCGCCGTAGAGATCGTCGCCCGCGACCACGTGGTCACCGGGCTTGAGCAGCTCCAGCACCGCCGATATGGCGGCCACCCCCGATGAGAAAGCCAGGCCGTAGGCGCCGCCTTCCAGAGCGGCCAGGGACTTTTCCAGAGCCGCCCGGGTCGGGTTTCCCGTGCGGGAATACTCGTAGCCGCGGGGCTTGCCCACCGCGTCCTGCTGATAAGTGGAGGTCTGGTAGACCGGCACGGTCACTGCTCCGGTCTGCTTGTCCGGCTCCTGGCCGAGATGGATGGCCAGCGTCTCGAATCTCATGGTTTGCTCCTCGGGCGGAAGCCGTGCTCGGCCATCCAGCCGTCGTCATACATCTTCGAGAGATATTTGTTGCCCGTGTCGCAGACGAAGGTGACCACTCGCTTGGGCTCGCGGCTCTCTCGGCAATAGCGCAGGGCCGCGGCCAGCAGGGTCCCGGTGGAGGAGCCGGCCAGCACGCCTTCCAGGCGCAGAAGCTCCCGAGCCGTGCTCAGGCTCTCCTCGTCGGTCACGGTATAGGCCTTGGCGACGCGCGAGAGGTCCGCGATGGGGGGGATGAAGTCCTCGCCGATACCTTCCACGAGCCAGGAGCCGGCCTTGCCCAGCGTCTTGGTCCGGACATAGCCGGCCAGAACCGAGCCGGCCGGGTCCGCCAGCACGAACTCGGTCGCGGGGCTGACGCGGGCGAAGAAGCGGCCCAGCCCGGTGAGCGTGCCGCCCGAGCCCACGCCGCAGACCACGGCGTCGACGCGGTGCTCCATCTGCTCCCAGATCTCCGGTGCCGTGCCCTTCTCGTGGGCTTCCGGGTTCGCGGGGTTGTTGAATTGGTTCACGTAGAAGCCGCCCGGGGTCTGGCGCGCCAGCTTCTCGGCCAGGTCCTGGTAGTACTCCGGGTGGCCTTTCTCCACGTCGGAGCGTGTGATGACGACCTGGGCGCCCAAAGCTTTGAGGTGCGATATCTTCTCCCGGCTCATCTTGTCCGGGATGACCAGGAGCAAGCGGTAGCCCTTCTGCGCCGCGACCAAAGCCAGCCCGAGTCCGGTGTTCCCGGCTGTGGCCTCGACCAAGGTGGTGCCGGGCCGGACCTTGCCGTCGCGTTCCGCCGCTGCGATCATGGACAGGCCGATGCGGTCCTTGATGGAGCCGCCTGGGTTCTGGTTCTCGAGCTTAAGGAAGAGCTCGCAAGGTCCGGCGTCGAGCTTCTGAGTCCTGAGCAGCGGGGTGTTCCCTATGAGGTCCAGGGTCCGGTCAGCCTTTTTTAGGGTCATCTCAGACGATCCTGCCGTCCCTCAGCTCCACCACCCGCTGCGCCGCCTTGGCCAGCTCCGGGTTGTGCGTCACCAGAACGATGGTCACGCCCTTCTTGCGGCTCATCTCGTTGAGGACTTCCTTGATCTCTTCCGTGCGCTTGGAGTCGAGGTTGCCGGTCGGCTCGTCGGCCAACAGGATCTCGGGATCGTTGACCAAAGCCCTGGCCACCGCCACCCGCTGCATCTCGCCGCCCGAGAGTTGTCCGGGCAAGTGATTCTTGCGGCCAGCCAAGCCCAGGTCGGCCAGCAGCTTCTCTCCGTCGGCGGCCGAGCCCTCCTTTCGGTAGAAGGCGAAGGGCAGCAGCACGTTCTCCAGCACCGTCAAGGTCGGCACCAGGTGGAAGCGCTGGAACACATAGCCGAAGACCCGCCTGCGGATGCGGGTGAGCTCGGTCTCCGAGAGCACCCGTCCCGAGGCGAAGATCTCCTGGCCGGCCAGCCGCAACGAACCTGAGGTCGGGTTGTCGAGGCAGCCGAGTATGTTGACCAAGGTGGTCTTGCCCGAGCCGGACGGGCCCACGAAGGAGACGAACTCTCCCTTCTTGATATCGAGCGAGACCCCGTCGAGGGCGGCGATCTCCTCGCTGCCGCGATGGTAGAGCCTGCGCAGGTCGCTGGCTTCGAGTATGTTGTCCATGGCTATTCCGCCTCGCTGCGGATGGCGTCCAAAGGCCGCACCCGGGCCGCGCGCCAGGCCGGGTAGAGCCCGCTGAGCAGGCCCGCCGCCGTGACCGCGGCCACGGTGCCCGCGGCCAGGCGCCAGTCAATCTGCACCAGGCCGCCGTTGGGAGCGTAGGGCAGAAGACGGCGGATGAGCAGTTCCGTGGTGCGCGAGAGGCCCAGGGCCAGCACCACTCCCAATCCGCTGCCGGCCAGGCATAGGAACAAAGTCTCGGCCCAGACCAGCTTGAAGACGTCGGAGGGCATGGCGCCCATGCTCTTCAATATCCCCAGCTCCTGGAAACGCTCGAACACGGACATGAGGATGGTGTTGATGACGCCGACCATGGCGATGATGATGGCGATGATGGCGATGGAGAAGACCATGACCTTGGCGCTGGCCAGCAGACCGGTGATGGTGTTCTTGACCTGGGCCATGGAGACCACCTGCACGTCGGGCAGGTCGTAGAGCCGCTCGGTGAGCTTGTCTACGTCGGCGCCCTTGTGCACCTTGATGCCCAGGCCCGTGAGCAGGCCCTGTTTGCCGAAGGCCTTCTGCACCGTGCGCACGGGCAGGAAGATGGTCCCGTCGTCCTGCGTGCCGGTGCGCTTGAGGATGCCCACGATCTTGACCTCCAGGTTCTTCTCCGGGATGAGGTAGGCGTCTCCGACCTCGCGCTGTTCGAGCTCGGCCGCCTCGTAGCCCATCACGGCCTCGCGCGCCTCGGGCGACCGGAACCACCCGCCCTTCTTGAACTCCAAAAAGCCCTTGAGGCGCGGAAAGCTCCCCGGGTCCACGCCCAGAAAGGCGCTGAGGCCCCCGCTCTCCCCCTTGTTGGGGTCGAAGACGGCCGCCATGAGCATGGGCGTGAGCTCCTCCACCTCGGGGTTCTTGCCCACGCCTTGCACCATGCTCTCCTTGAGGTAGCGCAGCCCCGTGCCGCCCTTGAGCATGAGGGTCGCGGCCTCGTAGGGGCAGCCCTTGGCCGTGAGCAGGACCTGGAAGCCCATGTTGTCTATGTCGCGGTTGAGGGCCCATTCGTAGCCCTTGTTGAAGCCCAGCAGGCTGGCCAGCACCCAGGCGGACAGGGCGATGCCCAGCACGGTCAAAGCGGTGCGGGTCTTCTTGCGCAGCAGGTTCTTGTAGGCGATGAGGGTGAGCTTCATTTTGGTCTCCCGAACACGAATTCATCCATGAGGATGAGGTTCTTCTTGACCCCGCGCAAAGCGGCGCGGAAGTCCTTCTCCGCCTCCGGGACCGGGTTCTTGATGACCGGATAGCCGCTGGGGGGGAAGTCCTTGAGGCCCAAGCCGATGAACTGCTTGCCGAACTCAGGCGAGCGCAGCTGCTTGCCGAAGCGCGAGGTCAGCTTTTGGAAGTAGAAGCCTTTGATGACTCCGGCCGGGTCCAAGGCCAGGAAGACCTGGATGCCGCCGTAGACGCCTTTCTGGTTGACCCCGTGGATGTAGCCGAGCACCGACTGCCCCTTCATCACCGTGTAGACCGTGTAGGGCACGTCGATGGTCTCGTAGAGGCCCTGGAACTTGTCTCCCAGGCGCTTCTCCACGCGTTCCAGCATGGCCTTGCCGCCCAGGTCCTTGATGGAGAGGTAGCGGGTCTGGTAGCCGGTGGAGCCCGGGAAGAGCCGCGCCACGTCGCGGTCCGGCTCGTTGAGGTCGCAGCCCACCGCCGCGAAGAGCCGCAGGGGCAGGGCCAGAGTCAAGGCCAGAGCCAGGCAGATGATTCTCATGTTTTCCTCACAGTCTGAAGTAGTAGTAGAGCTGGGTCAGCACGCGGTGGCCGTCGGCCGCGTTGTCGTACTGGTACATGGCCCGCCAGGTCAGATCTCCGCTGATGAGATAAGTGACTCCGGCGGCGACCTTGTTACTGATGTCCGTCCCGGTGCGCAGGAGCTCGGGCTGGGCTTCCAGCTTGAGCTGGCTCTCCTCGCCGAGGTTCAGGCCCAGGCGCCAGAGCAGGCCGTAGGCGGGCTGTCCCAATCTTTCGCCGCCCAGCACCTCGAAGCGGCCCTCCCACTGGTTCCAGAGCAAAGCCGCGTCAGCCCCGCCCATGGTGAAGTCCCGCAGGCCGCCGGGCATCACGTGGTAGCCCATGACGTCGAGGGTCTTGCCGCGCGCCACCGAGAGCCCGACGGCATGGTTGTCGCGGCTGAGCACTCCCAAGCCCGTGCGCGCCGAGGCCAGCCAGCCGCCGTCGAGATGCAAAGACATGCCGCTGCCGGTGGTGAAGGACGTCCTGATGTCTCCCCAGGACAGGTCCTTCTGCGTGCCCACGCCCCAGTCTCGGTCGAAGCCGTAACCCTCCATGGCGAGCGGCTGGAGGAGCAGGCCGTGGCTGTCGAGATACGATGCGATGCCCAGGGCCGGCCGGTCGTGCCCGACCCAGATATCGGACGCCGGCGCCTTGAGCTTGAAGTAGGCGTTGTAGAGCTGGGGCTCCAGAGTCCGCGTGCCTTCCGCGTCGAGGGCCAGGCGGCCCTGCACCGCCACGGTGCCCAAATCCCCTCCGTGGGTGGAGAGCTTCTGGACCGCGTCGAGGCCCACGCCGGGTTTCTGCATGACCTCCCTCTGATCGATGGAATAGAAGACGGCCTTGTCGCGGGCGCTGTCATAGCCTCCCACGGCCTGGGCCTCAAGGTAAAGGAGCCGGTCCGAGGCACCTGCGCCTTCGGCGCAGGCCGGCGCGGCCAGGAGCGCCAAGAGCAGGAGGCTAGATCTCGAAGTCGATCTTGCCACGGTATATCCTCTTGGCGTTCTTATAGAAGCTCAGCACCACTTCCCAGCCCCCCGGCATCGCGATGTCCACGGGCAGCAGGTAATCGCCCTTGCGGTTGAGCTGGAACGGCCTGTCCGCCGTGTCGTGGGCGCCTTTCATGGCCGGCATGCCGGAGCGCCCCCGGACCTTGAGGTCCGTGGCGCGGCTGCCGTCGGCCTTGAAGACCTGGACCTTGAGCACCACCATCCCCATCTGGGGCCGGGAGGCGAACCGGTAGGTGAAATGCAGGCCTCCCGGGAGCTCGCAGTTCCGGCCTTCCCCCGGCAAGACCACGGCAGCGGGCTCGGGCGCGGGCTTGGCGGTCGGGGCCGCGGATGCCGCGAACGCGGCAAGCAAGACTAAGAAATATGATGACATTCGAACCTCCTTTGCAGAGAGACGGAGCGAAGGCTCAGGCGACAGGGGGGGAACGGCCGGAGGACTCCCGCGGGGGAGGATGAGGAGGGACGGCTTGGACGGCGAAAGCGGGCGAGACGCTCCAGCCCGCGGCTGGGGCCGGCTCCGGGCTCGGTTGGTAGAGGAAGGCTGGCTGGGAGGCAGGCGCGGCGAAGGATATCCCGGAAGCGACGCCGGCCTCCTCGAGGTGCGCGCCCGTGCAGCACTTGGGCTGGCTGCCGCGATGGCAGTGGCAGGGAGGCCGGGCCTGATCCTCGCACTGGGACTGGGGCATGAGGCAGATGTTCTGCCCGGTCCAGAGGAGCGCGGCGGCCAGGACGAATCGCAAGGCCCGCTTCGTCATATCCCCAGTATATGCGGCTCACGGTTTATTGTCAATGTCGGCCGTCATGCCGGCATCCTGGGAGGATTGTAATAGGAGCAGGTCAAATGAAGGTCCCTAGGACCTCAGTCTTACTTGACGGGGGTGGCCTTGGCCCCGCGCTGCGACTGGGTGAAGAAGAGCCAGGGCGCGGCCAGGCGGATGGCGGCCAGCACGGTCGTGGCGCCCGCCGCGATCAGCAGAGACATGGCGATGGGGATGCCGGTCAGCACGAAGCCGTAGACATAGGTGGCGATGATGGCCGCCACGATGCTGAGCAGCGACTGGGCGGCCAGGATCTTGTTGACGTCCTTGCCCTCGTGGCCGCCCAAGGTCTTCTGGTAGAAGCTGGAGATGGTGATGCCCGCGAAGCCCGTGAGCAAGGACTGCAGCAGGTAGAGCCCCAGCACGGCCCACATGGAGGGCGCGGCGATCATCAGCCAGAACAGCGGCGCTTCCAGGGCCGCCATCGCGTAGAAGGGGATGGTCAGAGACTCCTCGGTCTTGAAGCCCAGCTTGATGAAGAACCGGCGCAGGGGGTTGATGGTCACGCTGGCCACCATGCTGCCGACGCTTGCGCCCGCGGTCATGAGCGCGAAATAGCCCATGGGCGTGCCGGTCAGGGCCTTGAGGAACCAGCCCAGCACCGGGACCTGCAGCAAAGAGCCCAGGCCTCCGGGGTTGGCCTTGATCACGCCCTCCACGAACTCGGGCAGCACGTTGAAGATGAGCGGGTCCGAGAACAGGGCCGTGATGAGGGCCAGGCCGCAGCAGGTGCGCAGGAGCCGGTTCTTGTACACCAGGCCCAGGCCGTCCTTGAAGGAGACCCACAGGTCCTTCAAGGTCCCCTTGAGGCTGGCTTTCTGCGCCGGCTGGCCGCCTGCGGCGGCCTCGGCGGCCTTGCCGTTGATGATGCCCAAGGTGGCGAAGATCAGCCCGGCCGCGCCGCAGACCAAGGCGTAGATGCCGTAGATGAGGGCTCCGCCGGGGTTGGCCTTGCCGAAGAGGCTGCTGACCGCGGAGACCTGGCCGGCCAGGACCGGGCCGATGATGGACATGGCCGCGGAGATGAAGAACAGGATGGAGTTGGCCTTGGTGCGCTCCGCCTGCGTGACGGCCTGGTCGCCCACGAGCTTGGCCATGGACGCGGCCTCGGTGGTGCAGGAGAGGCCCTGGAAGAAGGACTGGGCCGCGACCAGGCCGAAGAAGATGAAGAAGGCCGTGTGCAAGGACAGCACGCCCGAGGCGAAGAACAAGGTGGGCACGAGGGCCAGCACGCCGAAGCGCACGAAGTAGGAGCGGACCAGCCACTTCTTGGGTCCCTCCGCGCCGTGGCGGGTGAAGAGCGGGACCGTGGCGTAGCTCAGGCCCTGCGCCACCCAATGCGCGATGCGCGCCAGGCTGCGGTTCTCGCGCACCAGGGCCTTGACCGCCTCCCCGTCGGCCAGGCGGGGGTCGCCGGACTCGCGCAGGGAGTTCTTGGTCAGGGCCGAGATGTAGTAAGGCAGGCCGACCACGTACATCCGGAAGCCGAAGAGGAAGGTGATGTAGCCGACCACGTAGCGCCAGAAGGTCTTGTTGCGCTCCGGGTCCTGGAAGACCTGTGTGAACTTGCCCCGGGCGGGGACCTCGGCTCGGGCGGCCGGGGCTTTCTGCTCGGGCGCGCGCAAGGACGCGGAGAGCGGGGCCGGGGCCGCCGCGGCCGCGTCTGCGACGAAGGTCGAGGAGGCTGCGCGCTTCTCGCCGGTGAGGACGCTGAACTGGGTCTCAGCCGCGCCCTTGGAGGAGTCGGCCGGGGCCCGGCCCAGGTCCCGCACGGCATCGGCGGAGGCCTGCACCGCGGGTGCCACCTTCTCCTGGGTCAAGGACCGGACGGCTTCGGAGACCGCGACGGAGGGCTGCGCAGCGGGAGCGGCCAGAGGCGCGGCCGTGAGCGATACGGCCGGCGAGACGAGGATCTTGACGGTCGGGACAACCGAGGGCGGGAGGGTGGAAAGGCTCTGCAATGAGGCGGCCTGCAAGGTGAAGCCGCCGGGGCCGGCCTGGGACTTGAGCAAAGACGCTCCGACCTGCGTGGAGGCCGCTCCAGGCAAAGCGCCGGCCTGCATCTGGACGGTCTGCACAGCCGCGAGCGCGGACTGCACGCTGATCAGATATGCCAGGAGGCCGGCGAGCGCCTTCCCGGCGCAGCGGGGCAAGGTCTTCATCTCGATAGTGATTATAACCGCCTAATGGCATGCCGCGGAAAGGCCCATTGGTGCAGTATGGGGAGGTATTGGGCCTAGGGGAGGCTGGGCCTTTGGACTGCGAAGAAGGTCGTGGGAATCTCTAGGGGCAGGTGCGCGGGTCGCTTGGTTCGACCCGCCTCCGCGGCCCGCGCCAATCCCGGGGACCGGTCTGCTGGCTGCCTGCTGCAGGATGGCGACCCCGGAAGATAAAAATGCTTATTCCGGATGCATTATTTGCGATTATACTTTCAGCGCTGGAAGCGATTATATCGTTGAGCGCATAAATGAACGCGCGGCGCGTCGAGCCGCGCGCAACCGCCGGCCGCAGGCCGGCGGCAGGACCGCTGAGTCCAGCCTCTTCCTCATCAAAGAAAGGCCCGGATGGGTGAGCCATCCGGGCCTGGGGGCGTAAGACCGGCTAGAACTGCTTCTTCTTGATCGCGTCCAGGTGGGCTTGGAAGTACTCGACGGCCTTGTTGGGGTCGATCACTCCGCCGGAGGAGCGCAGATAGGGGTTGCCGTTGGCCACCGGGTCGGAGGATGCCTGCAGGATCTTCTTGACCTGGTCCGGGGTCAGCTGCACGCCGCTCTCCTTGGCTTTCTGCAGCAGCAGCGCCGTGACGGCCGTCGCGTGCGGCGTGGCCATGGAGGTGCCGCTCATCTGCTCGGCGAGCTGCTCGTTGGTCTTGCCGGCGTAGCCCTTGCCGTCGAAGGCGGCGGCGTTGATCGCCACTCCGTAGGCGAAGACGTCGGGCTTGGGGTCGGTCTTGCCGGTGCCCGTGTTGATCACGTCCTGGCTCGATGAGAAGTCCGCGATCTGGTTGAAGTAATCCACGGCCCCGACCGTGATGGCTTCGGGGGCGAAGCCAGGCTTGCGGGCGGTCTCCGCGCCCTCGTTGCCGGCGGCCACCACCACGACTACGCCCTGCTCGGAGAGCTTCTTGACCCAGGAGCTGAGCTGGTCGAGGTTGCGGGGGTCGAGCACCTTGGTGTTCGACTCGGGGATGCCCAGGCTCATGCTCACGATGTCGATGCGGTCGCCCTTGAGCTTGCCCTCGGCCACGGCCTGGTTGTGGTCATAGACGCTCTTGAGGCCGTCGGCGATGGCCTGGGTGGTCATCATCTCGTCGCGGCGCAGCTCCTTGGGGATGCGCTCCAGGGCCGGCTTCTCCTCGTCGAGCACCTTGATGTTGATGATCTTGACCTTGGGGGCGTAGGCCAGCACGGTGGAGGCCACGTGCGTGCCGTGCTCGCCCGTGTAGTTGGGCTTGCCGAAGGTGGCCTTGTCCTTGGGATCGACGTACTTGTCCTGCGTGATGACGCTGCCGTCCAGACCGTCGGTGACCTGCCCCTTGAGGTAGGGGTGGTCCTTGTCCATGCCCACGTCCAGGATGGCCACGGTGACCCCTTTGCCGTCGAGCTTCTGCCGCCAGAGCTTGTCCACGCGCTGCTGCCAGAGGCTCTGGCCCATGGGGTAGGATGTGAAGAGCGTGCGCCACTGCTGCTGGCTGAGCTCCTTCTCCGGTATGGCCTTGACCAGCTGCACCAAGGTGGAGGGCACCAGCGGCCGCCCGTCCGCGCCGATCTGCAGGGTCGTCATCTCGCCGTCGACCTGCTTGACGAACTCCGGGATGGATCTCGGGCAGCCCTGGCCCTTGCAGTTCTGCATGGCGGCCATGGCCGCGCGCAGAGCGTCCTGCTTATCCTTGAGCACCGCGCGCAAAGACCTGCCCTGCTTGCCCAGGCCCGCGTAATCCGTGTCGCCCGCGACGTCCTTGGCCATGATCTCGTCGACGCGGGACTTGTAGCCGGCCAGCAGCGCGGGATTGGCCAGGTAGAGGGGGTCGTCCTGGCGCGCGGCGTAGTCGCGCAGGGCCACGAGCAGGGCGCCCAGCTTCTTGTTCGTGATCTTCGCCACGGTCGCGGCCGGGGTGCGGTCCAGCAGCTCCAGGAGGGCGACTCCGATCTTGGTGGGGTTCTGGCCGTCCTTCTTCGGCCCCGAGCCCAGCAGCTGCTTGATGAGGTCCTCCATCGAGGGTTCGCTGCTCGCGGGCGCCGTGACCTTGAGGGGGAAGCGGTAGAGCTCCACGAAGGCTTCGCCGCCGTTGAGGTCCTCGGGATTCTGGAAGTAGAGGCCCGGGGGCAGGCCGTAGTCCTGGAGGGACATGATCCGCTTGGCCGACAGCTCGGCCGCGGCCTTGTCCTGCTCGCTGGGGGCCGGGGTCGCCGGCTTGAGCTGGGCGGCGGCTGGGACCGCCTGGAGATTGAGAGCGAGCAGGCTCGCGGCGAGCCCCAGGCTCAACAGCGTCTTGAACTTCCTCATATGGCCCCCTATCCTCGTCATGGTATCGATAGGGTATAGGCAATCGGGGCACCCGTCAAGGTTTATGGGACCTATGCACGCAATAGGACCAAAGGCCTAGGCTCTTTCCTGGCGTCGTCCGCGAGAATGTGGTAATCTAGCAGACCGGATGCCCAAAACCATCCTCATCATCGACGACGACCAGACCTTGGTGGCTCCCCTGAAGGAAGGGTTGGAGGCCATGGGCTATCGGGTGGCGGCCGCTTTCGACGGCCTGCAGGGCATCCACCTGGCGGCGCAGGCCAAGCCGGACCTCGTCATCCTGGATTTCTACATGCCCGGAGGCGGGGGCGCCACGGTCTACGAGCGCCTGCGCCTGGAAAGGGCGACGGCTCAGACGCCCATCGTGTTCTCGACTGTCGTGTCGATGGAGGAGATCAAGGGCCGCATCCAGCCCAGCGCCCACACCTATTTCCTGCGCAAGCCCGTGGGCCTGGGCCAGCTCGCGGCGCTGATACGCTCGGTCCTGGGCGAGCCGCAGCCGGCGGCTGCGGTCGCGGACCCCTCCGCTTTGGAGAGGCTGTCGCCTCCTCTCCAGAAAGCGACTCCATCCGGCACTCGGGTGCATGAGCTCACCGTGCGCGTGACTTACGCGGACACGGACCGCATGGGCGTGGTCTACTACGCCAACTACCTGAGGTTCTTCGAGCAGGGCCGCACGGAGCTCCTGCGCAGTCTGGGCTCGCGCTACCGCGACCTGGAGCTGCAGCGCAAGCTCTATCTGCCCGTGGCCGAGGCCTCGTGCCGGTACGAAGGGCCCGCGCGCTACGACGACCTGCTTCTGGTGCGGACCTGGGTCTCGGCGTTGGGCAAGGCCAGCCTGAGCTTCGCCTATGAGGTGTGCGACGCGGAGCGCCCGGAGCGCCGCCTGGCAGCGGGCCGCACCCGCCACGCCTTGGTCAACGAGCTTTGGAAGCCCGCCCGGCTGCCGGACGATCTGCGCGCCGCGCTGTCGGCTTTTTTGGCGCCGGATTAAGTGTAAGGGACGGCGACGCAGGCCCGCGCGTCGTGCCCGCGCAGACGGGCTTCGCTGGCGTACCACTCCCACACGACCTGCAGCAGGGCCTTGATGATGCAGGCGGCAGGCACCGCGAAGACCAGACCCAGGAAGCCGAAGAGCTCGCCTCCGATCATCATGGAGAGCAGGTAGATCAGCGGGTGCAGGTGCACGGAGTACCTGGCGATGAAGGGCTGCAGCAGCGCCTCGTCGGCCAGCCGGATGCCGGCGAAGAGGGCGACCACCTTCAGGCAGGCCTCAAAAGTCCCGAACTGGACGGCGCCCGCGATGCCTCCGACCAGAGCCCCCACGACGGCGCCCAGATAGGGCACGAAGCTGGAAACCCCGGCGAGGATGGCGATGGAGAGCGCCGCGTCGATCCCGAGCGCCAGCAGGCCCAGGTAAGAGGCCGCGCCGATGGCCGAGGCCACGATGAGGATTCCGCGCAGGTAATGGCCCAAAGAGGCGTCTATCGCGCTGAGCAGATGGAGGGCCTGCTCCACGTAGCGGCTCGGGGCCGCTTGGATCAAAGCCGAGATGATGAGCGGCCCGTCCAGGAGGAGGAAGAAGGTGATGAACGGCACCAGGAAGAACAGGGAGAGCAGCGGGAACAGGCTCAGGATATAGGAAGGGGCGAGCTGGAGCTGTCCCATGACCGAGGCGTAGGCCTGGCCGGCGAGCTGCCCGACGGGCAGGCCGCTGTGCGGCAGGCGCTTGGCGGCATGGGACTGGAGGCCGGCCGCGTACTTCTGCACTTTGGCGAGGAAGGCCGGGGCGTCGACCTGCAGGCGGGAGGTCTCCGCGATCACCACCGGGATGAGGATCTGCGCCAGGAGGTAGAGCAGGAAAGCGCCCAGGAGGTAGAAGGCCAGCACGATATGGAACCGCCGCAGTCCCCGCGTCTCGGCCGCGTCGATGAGCGGGTTGATCACGTAGGCCACGGCGAAGCTCAGCACGAAAGGCAGCAGGGCCTGGCGCACGATATAGGCGCAATAGAGGCCGCTGGCGCAGACCAAGACGGCGGGCAGCAGCGGGGTGGAGCGGCGCTCGCTCATGAGACGGGCGGGGACCCGGCCGCCGAGGAGGCGCGGCGCAGGCGCGCCGACAGCAGCTGGGCGAGATGCGTCATGATCTGCACGCCGATGCGGGGGTGGTAGTTGAGGAGGGACTCCAGCTTGGAGCGATAGAGCAGGAAGATCTGCGATCGCTCCAGGGCCGTGGCCGTGGCCATGCGCGGCAGCTGCTCCAGCAGCGCCATCTCGCCGAAGAATTCCCCGGGCTGGATGGTGTAGATCTTCTGGGGCTTGCCGTCCGGGCCCGCCTTGGTGAGCTCGACCTGGCCCGACTCCAGGATGAAGAGGGCCCGGCCGATGTCTCCCTCCACGAAAAGGACCTCGCCCTCATGATAGGTCCGGCTGTGCAGGCTCTGGACGAGATGCCCCAGTTCCCCGAAGCGCAGGTCCCTGAAGAGGTCCAGGGACCTGAGGAAGGCCCGCTTGCGCGAGGTCGCGGGGTCGCGGAATATCCGCTTGAAAAGGCGGCTCAGCGGCATGGGGCTAGGAGCTCTTGCCCAGATACCGGCTGGCGAGGTTGAGGACCGTGCCGAAGAGATGCATCCAGCCGGAGCGGACGGCCTCGCCGAAGGACTCGACCTGCTGGTCCACCCGGTAGGTCAGGACCTCCACGGCCTGGGCCGCTTTCTTGACCTGCAGCAGGGTGGCGATCAGGACGACAATGAGGATGCTCAGTTCCAAGGTGATGACGGCGAGGCAGACGGCGATGAGGGTTTCCATAGATGCAACGAATATAACTAATAGCGTCCGGCATCGTCAATGTCCCGGAGCCAATATGCTACCATCACGCGGATGACGCGGTTCAAGCGCGCCCTGCTGTTGCGCCCGGCGGTCCTGCTGGGCGTCTTCGTCGCGGACCGGCTGACCAAGCTGTGGGCCATGGAACGGCTCGCGCCGCTGCCCGGCCTGCCGCTGCTGCCTTTCTTCCATCTGACCTATGTGGAGAACACGGGCGCGGCCTTCGGCATCGGCCGCAGCCGCAACGGGTTCTTCGTGGCCCTGACGCTGGCGCTGCTGGGCCTGCTCTGCTTCATGCGCCGCCGCTGGCCGCGCGAGGACCGCTGGCTGGAGAGCGGGTTCCTGCTCGTGGCCGCAGGCGCTCTGGGCAACCTCTACGACCGCCTGGCCTACGGGTTCGTGGTGGACTTCCTGGATTTCCGCGTCTGGCCGGTCTTCAACGTCGCGGACTCCTGCGTGACCGTGGGGGCCTGCTGCCTGGCCTGGGGCCTATCCCGCCTGGAAAAGGAGAAGCCCGGGCGCTCTTGAGGCCCCGGGCTTCCTCTGGCGTCAAGAAAGGCTTCAGCTCATCTTGTGGATGAAGTAGCCCGCGCCGAAGCCGACCATGGCGAAGGTCATCATCCCGATCGGCCCGCCGAAGCAGAACCCGATCAGCGCGGCCCAGATCGCCATCTTGCCGCCCGCGATGGTGTCGTTCCACTTGTTGGGGTCCGCCTTCTCCTCCGCCTTGACCGGGGTCTCGCCGTGCGGGACGACGCCGGCGGCGGTCACGTTGGCTTTGGCCGTGTTGTCGGTGTTGATGTTCGCCCCGGCGGAGGCGCCGGTGGTCGCCGTCTTCTTCTCACCCGGCTTCGGCTTCTTTTCCGGCACCACGGGAGCGGTGGAATCCTGGCACGGGGACCCGTCCAAGAGATGCCCGTTGTTGCAGGCCTTTTGGATATCGGTGACAGTCTGTCCTGGCTTCAGGGCGACGCTCCTCTTAGCCAAGTTCCTGTAGCCATCGAGATACGCGTGCCATTGGGCGGCGTTCTCCGGCGAGTACTCGCCCCACTGCTTCAAGTGTTCTTTATAAGCGATCTCTACGGATCTGTCGTGCGACATGATCGCGTAGAGCGCCGCATCGTCGCTGGGCAGGCCCGGCGCAGCTTCCGCCGCAGCAGCCCACAAAGGACAAGCCAGGACGGCAAGGCAGGCCAAGGCCAGGGTATTCTTCATATGAACCTCGGGATAGAGAATCGCGTCATCAGTAGCATAACTCCAAAAGCCGGAATATTCAAGCCCGACCGGTCGGCATAGGATGGGGCCCGCGGCCGCCCCGGCGCAGTGCCTTTAGGCCTAGCCGAGCCTGGGTCCTAAGACCCAGAGCGGTCGAGCCGGCCGACGAGCTCCACGTGCGAGGTCTGGGGGAAGAGGTCGACGGGCTGGACCTGGGCGAGAGAGAACCCGGAGCGGCTGAGATAGCCGGCGTCGCGGGCGAAGGTCGCCGGGTCGCAGGAGACATAGACCACGCGCCGGACCGAGGGGCGGGTCAGGAAGCGCAGCACCGGCACGGTCAGGCCGGCGCGGGGCGGGTCCACGACTACGGCCAAGGGGCCGCTGCCCAGACCTTCCTTGAGGAGCCTGGGCAGGACCGACTCGGCCCGGCCTCCCGTGAAGCGCACGTTGCGCACCCCGTTGCGCTCCGCGGACTTCCAGGCGTCGCGCACGGCGTCGCGGTTCTCCTCCACCCCGATGACGCGCGCGGCCGAGGGCGCCAGCCACAGGGAGAGCGTCCCGACCCCGCAGTAGAGGTCCAGGACCTGGCCGAAGGCTTGCCCGCCCTGGCAGAGGGCGGACTTCGCGGCCTCATAGAGGAGCTCGGCCGCCTCGGTGTTCACTTGCAGGAATGCGCCCGGGGAGACCAGGAAGGAGAGCCGCCCCAGCTTCTCCTCCATGCCCCGGGCCCCCCAGAGGCAGCGCCACTGCGGCCCGAGGATGACCGAGGTCTTGAGCGGCTGGACGTTGTGGTGGATGCCGAGGATGTCGGGGAAGTCCGCGCGCAGGCGCGAGACGAAGGCCTCGACGGCCGGCAGGTGCGGGCCGTGGGAGACCACGGTCACCAGCGCCTTGCCCTGGCTGTTGGTGCGCACGAAGAGATGGCGCAGCGCGCCTCGTCCGGAGCGCTCGTCATAGGCGCGCCAGCCCAGTTCCTGCGCCAGAGCCTTGGCTTTCAGGACGATGCGCACGGAGAGCTCGGGCTGCACCGGGCAGGCGGGCAGGTCCACGATCTGGTGGGAGCCCGCGGCGTAGAAGCCGGCGATGAGCCCCTTGCCGCCCGGGCCCTCCCCGAATGGGACCATGACCTTGTTGCGGTAGGCCCAGGGCTTGGGCGAGGGCAAGGTGGGGAGGATGGCGACGCCCTTGAGCTTGCCGATGCGCTCGACGCAGTCGCCCACCAGCGCGGCCTTGTGGCGCAGCTGGGCCTGGTAGTCCAGGTGCTGCCAGTCGCAGCCGCCGCAGGCCGGGCCGGGACGGCCCGGCCCGGCGTGCAGAGGGCAGGGCGGTTCGATGCGCTCGGGCCCCGGCTCCAGGAGCCGGAGGATGCGGGCGCGGGCGAAGGAGGACTTGGCCTCCAGGACCTCGACTTCCAGGAGGTCGCCCGGCGCTCCGCCGGGGACGAATATGACGCGCGGGGAGCCTTCGGCCTTGGCCACGGCCTGGCCCTCCTGGGCCATGCGCAGCACGCGGACCGTCAGTCTCTCAGCCATGTCGTATCCGTTCTCCTGCCGGGAATTTTATCAATTTAGTAGACTAATAAAGATGAGAGGCTTGGCTCTCTTGCTGCCGGCCGCCCTTCTGGCCGCGTGCGTCGCCGTGCCCGGCGGGGTGGACGAAGACCACTTGGCGCGCTCGCAGATCCTCACTACGGAGGTGTTCCCGGACCTGGATCCCGGCGTCAATGAACAGCAGACCCAACATTGCCTGGTGCGCGCCTACGGCAACGGCAAGGCCATGCAGGCCGCCGATATCGCGGAGACGGTGTACCAGCGCATCATGGTGGACACCGGCCTGTCCTCCTTCGTGCCCTTGAGCGGCCGCTACAAGATCGTGATCTACGCCAGCGCCGACGAGTACCATAAGAAGACCGGCCAGCCCGGCTGGTCGAGCGGCGTCACCATGGGCAGCGCCGTCTATTCCTACGAAGGCGGGCACCTCGACGGGCTGCTCTCGCACGAGCTGGCGCGTCTGGTCTTCTATGACTACATGGGCCGCAACAACCTCGACCACCACTGGGTCAGCGAGGGCCTGGCGTCCTACGAGGAGAGCAAGGCCGGCCAGTCCGCCTCGGGCGGCGTGGCCCCGCCCATGCCGGCCTGGCCCCAAGGCTGGCAGGCTCTGCCCATCGACTCCATCATCCACATGGTGCCGGCCTCGGACCGGGACCGCACGCTGAGCGCCTGGCATCGGCAGGCCGAGAGCCTGGTGCGCTTCATGCTCGAGCGCGGCGGGCGCATCGGCTTCGGCCAATTCCTGGGCGCTCTGCGCCAGGACGCCGCCTTCGACAAGGCCGTGGCCGACGCCTTCCCCGGGACCTGGCGGGACCTGCCGGACCTCTACGCGGCCTGGTTCAAGGCCCAGCAGTGATCCGATGAGCGACCTCGAAACGGGCGCCGCTCCTGCGGCGAGCCTCGGCAAGCCGCGCACGGTGGTCCTGCCTGTGCGCGGCATGCACTGCGCTTCCTGCGTGGCGAAGGTGGAATCAGCCATGGGGGGCCTCTCCGGCGTGCAATCCGTGAACGTAGACCTGCCCTCCCGCACGGTCGCCATCACCTATTCCCCGGTCCCCGGCCGCTTCGGCGTGCGGGAGCTGCGCCGCGCCATCGAGAGCGCCGGCTACGACGTCTTGGGGGAATCCGAGTCCCGGGCCCAGGCCGAGCAGCTGAGCCTGCTGGCCCAGCAGAGCGAGCAGCGCGTGCTCATGACGCGCCTGCAGTGGAGCATGCTCTTCGCCGTGCCCCTGTTCTTCTCGGACTGGCTCAACCTCTCTCCTTACACGCAGTTCCTTCTCGCCATACCGCTGCAGGTCTGGGGCGGCTGGCATTTCCACGAGGGGCTGGTGCGCAGCCTGCGGCGGCGCAGCGCGGACATGAACACCTTGGTGTCCTTGAGCACCTGGGCGGCCTTCCTGCTCAGCGCCTATGTGACCATGTTCCCGGAAAGTCTGCCGCCGGCGGCGCGCCACCCGCAATGGGACGCGGTCGCGGGCTTGGTCACGATGATCACCTTGGGCCGCTGGCTCGAGGCCAAGACGCGGGGCAAGACCAACGAGGCCGTGGCCAAGCTCATGCGCATCGCGCCCAAGACCGCCCGGGTCCTGCGCGCCGGCCAGGCCGAGACCGTGCCCATCTCCGAGGTGGAGGTGGGGGAGACCATCCAGGTGCGTCCCGGGGAGCAGGTCGGGCTCGACGGCACGGTCCTTTCCGGAGCCTCGACGGTGGACGAGTCGCTCTTGACCGGAGAGAGCCTGCCGGTCGAGAAGTCCCCGGGCTCGCGCGTCTGGGGCGGCTCCATCAACAAGACCGGGTCCATGGAGGTCCGCGTGGCCAAGCCGGGCTCGGAGTCGGCCCTGGCCCGCATCGTGGAGGCGGTCCGCGTCAGCCAAGCCACCAAGCCCCGCATCCAGCGCTTCGTGGACCGCGTGGCGGGCTGGTTCGTGCCGGGCGTGATGCTGGCGGCCGTGGCCTGCGCCGTGCTCTGGGCGCTCTACGGCCCGGAGCCCAAGGTCGTCTTCGCTCTGACCTCCATGGTCTCGGTGCTCGCGGTCGCCTGCCCCTGCGCGCTGGGACTCGCGACACCGCTGGCCATCGTGGCCGGCGTGGGCCGCGCCGCGGAGATGGGCGTCTTCATCCGCAACGCGGACGTGCTGGAGGCGGTGGGGCGCCTGGACGTGGTCCTCTTCGACAAGACCGGGACTTTGACCGAGGGCCGCCCGCGCGTGATGGAGACGGTCATCGTCGAGGGCGGGCGCGACGAGATGCTCTCCTACGCCTTCGCCGCGGAGCAGCGCTCGGAGCATCCGTTCGCGGCCGCGGTGGTGGCCTACGCGAAGGGCCTGGGCGTGGCCGCAGCGAAGGTCGATTCCTTCGAGGCTTTCCCGGGCCGCGGGGTGCTGGTCACCAGCGGCGGCCGCACGGTGCGCGTGGGGAGCCTGGGCTGGCTCAAGGAGAACGGCTCTCCGGTCCCGCCCGGACCTGCCCGCCGGTTCCAGGAGGAGGCGGGCTCGGTCCTGGGAGTGGCCCTGGATGGCCGCTTCTTGGGAGCCTTCGTGTTGGCCGACACGGTGCGGCCTTCGGCCAAGGCCGCGGTGAGCGCGCTCAAGGGCATGGGCCTGGCCGTCTACCTGGTCTCCGGGGACCGCAACGCGGCCTCCTACCGGGTGGCAGAGGCGGTGGGCATCAAGACCGTGTTCTCCGAGGTCCTGCCCGAGGAGAAGGTCAAGACCGTGGCGCGGCTCAAGACGGAAGGCAAGCGGGTGGCCATGGTGGGCGAGGGGTTCAACGACGCTCCGGCCTTGAGCGAGGCGGACATCGGCATCTCCCTGGCCTCGGGCACGGACATCGCCACCGAGGCCGCGGACATCACGCTCATCAACCCGGACCTGGAGACCATCGCCCTGGCCATCCGCCTGAGCCAGAAGATCCGCAAGGTCATCTGGGAGAACCTGGTCCTGTCCTTCGCCTACAACCTGCTGCTCATCCCGGTGGCGGCCGGGGTGCTCTACAAGCCGTTCGGGGTGATGCTCAAGCCCCAATACGCGGGCGCGGCCATGGCGCTCTCGTCGATCTCGGTGGCCTTGAATTCTTTGCGTTTGCGGAGGAAGAAGATATGAAGAAGAAGCTCATCTATGGTTATCAGCCGGAGCTGGCTTTGGCCGGAGCGGACTCGCCTCTGCCTCCCATCGAGACCTGGCCGAACCAGAACCGGGGCTACGAGATCCGCATCGAGCATCCGGAATTCACCTCGGTCTGCCCCAAGACCAAGCTGCCGGACTTCGGGACCTTGTGGCTGAGCTACGAGCCGGCGCGCCTGTGCATCGAACTGAAGTCCTTCAAGTATTACCTGCTGGGCTACCGCAGCATGGGCATCTTCTACGAGAACGCGGTCAACCGCATCCTCAAGGACATCGTCAAGGCCACCAAACCCGTCTGGGCGGAACTGGAAGGGTCTTTCACCACGCGCGGCGGCATGCGCTCGGTCATCGTGGCCCGCTACGGGACGCGGCGCATCGCGCATCGGCATTAAGAATCCGGGGACACAATACTTATCTCCGGAATTAAGTATTGTGCCTCTCGTAAGAACTCGGTGCCGAGGGTATCATGTGGCGCGTCGCGGCCCGGCTTGCTGAGCCCGTTGGGCTCGGCTCGTCTTGAAATCCCTTCTCGGGCCGCGCTGCTGCCCATGCCCGACCCGCCAGGTTGTGGATAGCCTGGATAACTTCCCATCTCGAATTGTAGGCCCGACTCGCCGGCGCCGCACCGCGCTTTTAGCGCGGGGCGCCTCATGCAAGCGCGACCGCGCCCTCCACGGCCAGCCCAGGTTCGATCCAGCACCTCAGCGCGCGTTTGAGGTTGCACGCCGTCGCCTTCAAGTAAACCGACAGCCGGACCCGCTTTCCTCCGCGCACACGCAGTCTCCCCAGCCCATGAGCCCGCTTGAGCTCCGAGTTCGTGGACTCGATGCCCG
>JAPLKL010000017.1 GCA_026388095.1 Elusimicrobiota bacterium
GCATGCCGTAGCCGAAGAGCCCCCATCCTCTCCGCCCGCGTCCCGGCCCAGCCCCACCGAGGACCTCGTCGCCGCGCCGCCAGCCGAGCCAGTCTCCGTCGAGCATACCGTAGCCGAAGAGCCCCCGCAGCAGTACCAGGCTCCGGAAGCCCAGCCCGGCTCCCCGGACGACACCCTGCTCGGCCGCCAGGTCGGACCCTGCCGCGTCGAGGCCCTCCTCGGCCGCGGCGGCATGGGCGCCGTGTACCGCGCCCATCACATCCCCCTCGACCGCCCCGTCGCGCTCAAAGTCGTCTCCCCCGAGTGGCTGGGCAGCCCCGCGGCCGCGGCAGCCTTCGTGGCCGAAGCCCGCATCGCCGCGCGCCTCGAAGACCCCCGCATCGTCCAGGTCTACGATGTCGGCGTCTACGGGGAGCAGACCTACATCGTGATGCAGTTCCTCCCTGGCGAGAACCTCGAAGCCAAGGTCGGCCGCGACGGCCCCCTGCCGCCGGCAGAGGCCCTGCGCGTCATCAAGGAGGCGGCCTTGGCCCTGGCCGCGGCTCACCGCCAAGGCGTGGTGCACCGCGACGTCAAGCCCGCCAACATCATGCTCGGCCCCGACGGCTCCGTGCGCCTCATGGACTTCGGCATCTCCGTCATGACCGGCCGCTCCGAAGCGCAGCCGGAAGGAATCTCCACCATGGGCTCCTTCGACTTTATGGCCCCGGAGCAGGCCTTCGGCGGACCGCCCGACCCCCGCATGGACCTCTACTCCTTGGGCGCCACCTACTTCTACACTTTGACCGCCCGGCCTCCGTACGAGGCCAAGAACGCGGGAGACCTGCTGCTCCGGCACCGCGAAGCCCCCCTGCCGGACGTGCGGGAGTTGCGCCCCGAGGTGACCGCCGCCGTGGCCGGCCTCATCAAACGGCTCATGGCCAAGAACCCCGCGGCGCGTCCGGCCGGCGCGGGCCATGTCCTGCGCGAGCTCGAATCCCCCCGCATGCTCCTCGACGTCGAAGCCAGCGGCTCGCCCTTCAAGCTCCTGCCGCCGCCCCCGGAGAAGGAAGAGGAAGGCTTCGATTCAGGCGCAGGCTTCGCACCCATGGCCCCCGCTGCGCCCGAGGAACCGGAACCCGCCCCCGAGCCGGCTCCGGCGGCGTCCCCGGCTCCGGCCGCGCCGCACGTCGTGGCGTCCTCACCGCTGCCGCCCCTGCCGACGGCGCCCGCGCACCGGCGGCAGGTCGTCAAGGTCGCGGCGGGCGTGGTGGGCTTGGCCGTGATGGCGCGCTTGTGGCACGGCACGGACCGCCCGGACTGGGCCGCGGCCGGCGTCTTCGCCGCAGCGGCCGCCGCTTTCTGCCTCGCGCAGGCCGGCTGGCGCCCCTGGCTGCGGGGCCTGGCCTCGGGCTTGGCCGGCGTGGGCATGGCGGCCGCCTTCTATCGCTTCGGCGCGGGCGCCTTCGCCTGGCCGGCGCAGACCCCGGACCTCGATTTCTTCGGGCTCGCCGCGCCCGGCCTGGTGGCGGCTGCCGCGGCTTTCTACCTGGGAGTGTGGACCGTGGACCGTCGGGCCGCGGCGGGCCTGATGGTGGGGGCCGGGGCGCTGCTGCTCCTGGCCGCCTTCTCGCTGCAGCTGCCGCCGGAGGCGGACTGGCTGCAGGGGGTGCGGGGGGCCGCGGCGCAGCAGGGGCGGCGATTCGTCGCTTCCGGAGGACTCTGGCGCTGGGGAGGCCTTCTGGCCCTGTTCCTGGCCGGGCTCTTCCTATGGCGCAGGCGCTCGCGCTCGGCGCGCTCCGGCCAGGGTCCCGCCATCCTCAACTGGAACCGCTAGGGCGCCTCAGGGCAGCTGCGGGACCGAGAGCTTGACGTTGGCGATGAGGGGGTCGGGATATATCCCGAAGTACAGGACTCCGGCCGCGGCCACGGCCAGGCAGGCGTAGAGGTATGGGCCCGCGTGCAGGGCCGGGGCCTGCGTCCCGGAAGGGGCCGGCACGAAGAACATGTGATAGGCGATCTTCATGTAGTAGTAGACGGAGACCACGCTGTTGAGCACCGCGACTACGGCCAGGCTGTAGAACACCGCAGGGCTGGCCCCGCCGGAGGCGCTGCGGCCGGCGTCCAGAGCCGCCGCGAACAGGTAGAACTTCCCGATGAAGCCGGCCAGCGGCGGCAGACCGGCCAGCGAAAGCAGGAACAAAGTCATGAGCAGGGCCAAGGACAAGGAGCGCTGGGCGAGGCCGTCGAAGGCCGCGAGCTCATAAGACCCCAAGCCTCCGCGTGATCCATCGTCGCCCACGGCTTGCACCACGGCGAAGGCACCCAGGTTCATGGCCACGTAGACCAGGCTGTAGATAAGGACCCCCTCCAGGCCCAGCGCGTTGGCGGAAACGATGCCGATGAGGATGTAGCCGGCTTGGGCCACGGAGGAGTAGGCCAGCAGCCGCTTGACGTTGTCCTGGAAGATCGCGACGGTGTTGCCCACGGTCATGGTGAGCATGGCCAGCAGCGCCAGCAGCGTGGTGAACTCCAGGCCCGCGGCTGGGACCAGGATCATGTAGACGCGCGCCAGGGCGCCCAAAGTCGCGATCTTCGGGGCCACGGAGAGGAAGGCCGTCACGGGCAGCGGAGCGCCCTCGTAGGCGTCCGGGACCCAGAAGTGCATGGGCGCCATGGCGGCCTTGAAGCCGAAGCCGAGCAGGATGAGCAGCATGGCCAAGCTGAACACCGGGCCCTGGGACTGCAAGGCCGGCAGCCAGAGGCCGGCGCTCGCCGGGTCGACCAGCCGGGTGGTCCCCGTGGCGCCGTAGTAGAGCGATATCCCGTAGACCATGATCGCCGATGAGAAGGCGCCGAAGAGGAAGTACTTGATCGCGCCTTCGTTGGACTTGCGGTTGCTGCGCTCGAAGCCCGCCAGGACGAATGAGGAGACTGAGATGAGCTCCAGGGCTACGAAGACCAGGAGCAGGTCGGTGGCCGAAACCAGCAGCATCATGCCGACGGCGGAGAAAATCAGCAGCGCGCAGAACGTCCCGGCCTGGGCCGGGGGCAGCTGTCCGTACTCGAGGCAGAGCATGACCGTCATGATGACGGACAGGAGCACCGCGAGCTTGAAGAACTGGCTCATCGCATCGACCACCCAGAGGCCGCCGCCGGCGGGCAGTCCGCCGGGGACGGAGAGCCCGCGGGCGATGAGGACCAGGGCCACGGCCGCGGCGACCCAGGCGAAGTGATAGAGGAGTTTGGAGGCCTTCGCCGGAACCAGGAGGTCGGCCAGCATCAGCCCCAGGCCGAGCAGGGAGAGCGCGATCTCGGGCGCCAGCAGGCCTAGGTTCTGCATGGGGTCACTTGATGAGTCCCGCCATGTGGCCGACCGTGGCGTTGATGAGGTCCAGGGCGGGCTTCGGGTAGATGCCCAGGTAGATGGTGAGCGCCACCAAGGGCAGCAAGGCGCACAACTCCCGGGCGTCCAAGTCGGTCAGGTCCTTCCACTTCTCGTTGAACGGCCCCAGGAAGACCTTCTCGAGCATGCGCAGGAAGAAGGCCGTGGTCACGAGCAAGCCGATGACCGAGACCGCGGTGTAGATCTTCCAGCGCGGGAAGGCGCCCACGAAGCAGAGCAGCTCCCCCCAGAAGCCGGACAGGCCCGGCAGCCCGAGGGAGGCGAAGCAGGCCAAAGACATGATCCCCGCGTAGACCGGGACCTTCGCGGCCAGGCCGCCGAAGGCCGTGATGTCGCGGGTGTGCGCCCGGTCGTAGATGACGCCCACGAGAAGGAAGAGCGCGCCGGTGATGATGCCGTGGTTGACCATCTCCAGGACCGAGCCCGCGAATCCCGTGACGCTGAGGCCCGCGATGCCCAGCAGGCAGTAGCCCATGTGGTTGATGGATGAGTAGGCCACCATCTTCTTCATGTCGCTCTGGGCCATGGCGCAGAGCGACCCGTAGACGATGCCGATGACCGCGATGACGACCAAGAAGGGCAGGAACCACTGGAATCCCAGGGGCAGCATGCCGTAGGAGACGCGCATGATGCCGTAGACGCCCATCTTCAGCAGCACCGCGGCCAGCACCACGCTCACCGCTGTCGGGGCCTCGACGTGGGCCAGGGGCAGCCAGGTGTGGAACGGGAAGGCGGGGACCTTGACCGCGAAACCCAGGTAGAAGGCCAGGAAGACGATGATCTGGAAGGTCCTGTCCCAGGTGGGGTGGGCCTGCAGCAGGACCAGCAGGTCGAAGGTGTGCGGGCTGGACTTGAAGTACACGGCCAATATGCCCAGCAGCATGAAGACCGAACCGGTCAAAGTGTAGAGGAAGAACTTGATGGCCGCGTACTCCTTCTTCGGGCCGCCCCAGATCCCGATAAGGAAGTACATGGGCACCAAGGTGATCTCCCAGAAGACGTAGAAGAGCACCAGGTCCAAGGCGGCGAACACCCCGAGCATCCCGACTTCAAGGATCAGGAACCAGAAGAAATACTCCTTGATGCGGTTCTTGATGTTCAAGGAGGCGATCAGCGATACGAAGGTCATCAGAGTCGTCAGCAGGAGCAGGGGGAAGGACAGGCCGTCGACGCCCAAGAAGTACTGCACCCCGACGGATGGGATCCAGGGCAGGCGCTCGACGAACTGCATATCCGAGGTCTGCCGGTCGAAGTAGAAGAACAGCGCCGCGCTCAGCACCAAGGCGAGGCCGGAGAACAGCAGCGAGACAATCTGCACCGCGCGCTCTTTCTCCTTGGGCAGGGCGAGCACCAGCAGGGCCCCGGCCAGGGGCAGGAAGGTGATGAGGCTGAGGATGTTCATGCCATTCTCCTTAACGCCAGGCGATCATGAAAGCGAGCGTGCTCAAGACGGCCGCCGTCCAGAGCAGGTACTCCTGGACCATCCCCCGCCGGATGAGCCAGCGCAAAGAGCCGCCCAGGGACACGCTCAGGCCTCCGGTCTCGTCCACCATCCGGTCGATGAAGAGCGAGTCGAAGAGTTGCCCGAGCTGCGCGGCCGCCAGCGTGAGCAGACCCCAGCCGTCGACGAAGATCCGGTCGATGACCTGCGCATCGATCCAGAAGGCCAGGCGCGCGACGCGGTCGCCCAGGTCCACCAGGGCCAGGAAGATGTCGTCGAGGTAGTAACGGCGGTCCAGGAGGTTGCGCAGGGGCGCCAAGCGCCGCTTGAGGTCTTCCGCCACGCGGAAGTTCGGCCCGCCGTAGAGCCAATAGGACAGCAGGAAGGAACAGAACGCGGCGGCCGTCACCATCCAGCCCAGCCCCGGCGGCGCCTCGTGCAGATGTGGGGCCAAGCCCGCGGGCGCCTCGAAGTGCACCAGACGCTCGAAGATGTGGTCGTGCTCCATGATGGCGCCGCTGAAGACGGAGAGGATGGCCAGTATACCCAGGGGCACGGTCATGGTCAACGGCGACTCATGGGCATGGCGGTAGCGCTCGAGGTCGCGCTCCGTCCCCGTGAAGGTCATGAAGACCATTCGGAACATGTAGAAGGCGGTCAAGGCCGCGCTCAGGGCCAGGATCGCGAAGAGCTGAGGATCGAACTCGTAGACCCTTTCCAGGATCATGTCCTTGGAGTACCAGCCGGAGAAGAACGGGAAGCCCGCGATGGCGAGCGTCCCGACGAATGTGGCGGCGAAAGTGAACGGCATCTTCTTGGAGAGATTCCCCATCAGGCGCATGTCGTTGGTATGCACGGCGTGGATGACCGAGCCCGCGCAGAGGAACAAAAGCGCCTTGAAGGCGGCGTGGGTGGACAGATGGAACAGCCCCGCGGTGAAGCCCCAGCAGCCCAGGGCGCACATCATGAAGCCCAACTGCGAGACCGTGGAAAAAGCCAGGACCCGCTTTATGTCGTAGGAGACTACGGCCATGGTGGCGGCCAGAAAGGCCGTGAGCGCGCCGACCCAGGCCACGGTGAACATGGCGGTGGGGCTGGCGGCATAGATGAAATAGCATCGTGCCACCAGGTAGATGCCGGCGGCGACCATTGTGGCGGCATGGATGAGGGCCGAGACCGGGGTCGGGCCTTCCATGGCGTCGGGCAGCCAGATGAAGAGCGGGAACTGCGCGGACTTGCCCGCCGCGCCGCAGAGGATGCCCAGGCCGATGGCCGTGGCGGCTCCGGCCGGCATGTAGCCGCGCTCGACGAACTGCGCGATCTGCGGGATTTGGAAGCTGCCCACCAGGGAGAAGATGAGCAGCAGCGCCACGAAGAGCCCGAGGTCGCCCAGCTTCGTGGTGATGAAGGCCTTCTTGGCCGCGTAGGCCGGCTCCGGGCGCTCGAACCAGAAGCCGATGAGGATATAGGAGGAGAATCCAACGAGCTCCCAGCAGCAGAAGGTGACCAGGAGGTTGCTGGAGACCACGAGTCCGAGCATGGCGGCCGTGAAGAAGGAGAGGTAGGCGTAGTAGCGCTTGAAGCGCGCGTCGCCGTGCATGTAGGCCAGCGAATAGACCTGCACCAGGAAGCTCACCATGCACACCACCATGAGCATGGCCGCGGCCGGCCCATCGATGAGCACGCCGATGGGCATGTCATAAAGGAAGGGCCTGCCGGCCACGGTGGCCCCAAAGGAGAACCAGTTCCAATCCATCTGATAGGGGAGATGGACGGAGCCGGCCACCGCGCCATAGAAGATCGCCGCGGACTGGATCAGGCACCAGCCGATGGCGGCGATGCCGACATAAGGCATGGGCGAGTGCGGGTCCTCCGGCGCGGCCAGGAGGATGATGAACGAGGTCACCAGCGGGATCAACGGGATGAGGTAGACGTGTTCGAGCATTCTTATCCCTTCAGCAGGTGGAAGTCCTCGACGTACGCGGTCGCGGAGTTGCGATAGATGGCCAGGACCAGAGCCAGGCCGACCACCACTTCGGCCGCGGCCACGGTGATGATGAAGAGAGCTACGGTCATCCCGCCGACCCCGGCCGGGTGCAGATAGTGGTTGAAGGCCGCCAAGTTGATGTTGGCGGCGTTGAACATCAGCTCGATGGACATGAGGATGCCGATGACGTTGCGGCGGGTCAGCGCGCCGAAGAGGCCGATCAGGAACAGCGCAGCGCCCAGGACGAGGTAGTGGCCGAGGCTCAGGCTCATGAGATATCCTTGCGCGAGAAGAAGACCGCCCCCAACAACGCCGCGAGCAGCACCAAGGAGATCACCTCGAAGGGCACGGCGTAATCGCCCAGCATCAGCAGGCCGATGGCGCGCGTAGTGGCCGCCGCGGGGACCAAGGCGGAGGCATGACGGTAGAGGCCGCCGAGGCGCCAGAGGCCCGCGCCCGTGATGGCGCAGACCAGCAGCGCCGCAGCCCACTGCTGGTTGACCTGGCGCAGATGCAGGTCCGAGGTGCGGCCCAGCAGCATGACCACGAAGACGATGAGGATGGCGATGCCGCCGACGTAGATGAGCAGCTGTCCGGCGAAGAGGAAGTCCGCGCCGAGGCAGGCGAAGAGGCCCGCGACCCCCGATAGGCTCAAGCCCAGGGCCAGGGCCGAGTGCACCGTGTTGCGCAGGCTCACGACCAGCACGGCGCCGGTCAGCGCCACGGCGGCCATGCCGTAGAAAGCGATCGCCTCTATCATCTTCTGGCCTCCACGTCTCTGACCGGGATATGGCTCTCCAGGTCGCGGAAGGCCTTCTTCTTGGGGTCCCAGACGCGGCCAGCCAGCGGGAAACCCGGTTTCCAGCAGCGCACCATCTCGTCGCGGTTGGAGAAGGCAAACTCGTAGTCGAGGCCGTGCCAGACGGATTTGGGCTTGGTGGGGCAGGCTTCCTGGCAGAGCCCGCAGAAGTTGCACTTGCCCAGGTCCAAGGTGTACCACTCGACCTTGGGCACCCGCTTCTTGGTCTCCGGATGGACCTGGCTCTCGAGGGCTATGCACGCCGACGGACAGGCCTTGGCGCAGAGGCTGCAGGCGATGCACGTGGCCGGGTCGAAGAGCAGGGCCCCGCGGAAGGCGTCGTAAGGGACGAGCTTCTCGGTCGGGTACTGCACCGTCACCGAGGGCTTGAAGAGATAGCGCAAAGTGATCCAGAGCCCCTCCACGAAGGCCCAGGTCGAGCGGAAGACCAGGCGGAAGTAGGCGATCATCCCGGCCCCCAGCCGCGCATGTGCAGGTAGACCAGGACCCCGGCGAAGCCGATGTTGGCGAACGACCAGGGCAGCAGGAACTTCCAGTTGAAATCCATGAGCTGGTCCACGCGCAGGCGCGGGAAGGTCCAGCGGAACCAGAGGAAGACGAACATCATGAGCATGGCCTTGCTGGTCATCCAGATCCAACTGGGGATGGAAAGCCAGGCCGGGATGAAGGTCGGATGGGGCAGGGGCGCGGCGCCGCCGCCCAGGAAGAAGACGGCCAGCAGGAAGGAGGCGAGCAGCACGTAGCCGTACTCCATGAGGAAGAACAGGGACCATTTCATGCCGGAGAACTCGGTGTGGAAGCCCGCCACCAGCTCGGACTCGGCCTCGGGTATGTCGAAGGGGGTGCGGTTGGTCTCGGCCACCGAGGCGATGAGGAAGAAGATGAAGGCCAGTTGGCCGGCCACCGGGTAGAAGATGAACCAGCGCGGGAAGAAGCCCAGCCAGTAGCCGGCCTGCGCCCGGTCGATGGCCGCGAGGTCCAGCGAGCTGGCGAACATGAGCACCGGCACCACGGAGAAGCCGCGGGGCAACTCGTAGCTGACGATCTGCGCGGCCGCGCGCAGGCCGCCCAGCAGCGAGTACTTGTTCCCCGAGGCCCAGCCCGCCATGACCACGCCGATGACCGAGATGCTGGCGAAGGCGAAGACGTAGAGCACGCCCACGTCGATGCGGGCCGCAGCCAGCTCGTCGCCGAATAGGACCGGGGCGAAGGCCATGACGCAAGGCGCGATGGCCACGATGGGAGCCAGTAGGTGCATGACCTGGTCCGCGGCCGCGGGAGTGACGTCTTCCTTGAGCAGGAGCTTGATCGTGTCGAGGATGGTCTGGGCCCAGCCGTGGAAGCCGCCCGCGTACATGGGCCCCATGCGCGACTGGATGTGGGCCGAGATCTTGCGCTCCCACCAGACCGCCCAGAGGCCGTTGGCCACGATGACGCCGATCACGCAGGTGAGCTTGACCAGGACCCAGACCCAGGCCACCACGGCCGCGGGCAGGCCCGAGCGCCCCAGCAGGGCCAGGAGCTTCTCCCCCCAGGCCGCCAGTTCGCCCACGCCAGCGCCCACCGCAGCGATGCCCAGGACGATGCCCGCCAGCCACAACGCGCCGGCCCGGTAGCGCGGCAAAGACCAGGGGTTGCGCCAGAGTTCCGTGGGCCAGTACCGGGTCCCGGTCAGGAGCTTGCCTGAGCGCCGGTTGAGGACGGGCTCGGGGTAGACCGGCTTCTCAGCGGGCGTCACCGGTCCACTTCCCCCAGCACGATGTCGAAAGAGCCGAGCACCGCGATCACGTCCGCCACCTTCTTGCCCACCAGGATATCCTGCAGGATGGCCAGGTTTATGAAGCAGGGCGCGCGCACGTGGATGCGGTAAGGGGCCGCCCCCCCGTCCGAGACCAGGAAGATGCCCAGGTCACCGCGGGAGGCCTCCACGTGGGCATAGGCCTCTCCCGGCGGCGGCTTCGGGATCTTGGGCACCTTGGCGCTGAGCTCCCCTTCAGGGAGCTTGGCCAGAGCCTGCTCGACGATGCGCACGGACTGGCGCATCTCCTGGACGCGGCAGAAGTAGCGGTCCCAGCAGGAGCCGTGCTCTCCCACCGGCACATCGAAATCGTAGGCCTCGTAGCCGCAGTAGGGCTCGGACTTGCGCACGTCGTAGCTCACCCCCGAGCCGCGCAGGTTCGGGCCGGAGAGCCCCCAGGACACCGCCGCGGACTGGGAGATGAGGCCGACCTCCTTGGTCCGGGCGAGGAAGATGGGGTTGAAGGAGAGCAAGGTGTCGTACTCGTCGACGCGCGGCTTGAAGAACTCCAGGAACTCGCGGCACTTGGATATCCAGTCCGCGTCCACGTCCGAAGCCACGCCGCCCAGGCGGATGTAATTGTAGGTGAGGCGCGCTCCGCAAAGGGCCTCGTAGAGGTCGAGGATCATCTCCCGCTCCCGGAAGACGTAGAGGAACGGCGTGAAAGCGCCGATGTCGATGCCGTAGGTCCCCAGGAAGATCAGGTGGCTGGCGATGCGGTTGAGCTCGCACATGACCACGCGCAGGGTCTGGGCCCGGGGCGGGACCTGCGTGCCGAGAAGCTTCTCGGCGCTCAGGCAGAAGGCCAGGTTGTTGGGCATGGCCGAGCAGTAGTCCCAGCGGTCGGTCAGGACCACGCACTGGGCGTAGCTGCGCGCCTCCATGAGCTTTTCGGTGCCGCGGTGGAGGTAGCCGATGTCCGGGACGGCCTTGGTGATGACCTCGCCAGCCAAGGTCAGGCCCATGCGCAGCACCCCGTGCGTGGAGGGGTGCTGGGGCCCCAGGTTGACAAACATGGTGTCCATCTCGAGGCCGGGGCCACCCACGATCAACTCTTTACTCTTCATCGTACTGGTCCTTCGCGTGGACGTAGTCCTTGCGCAGGGGGTGGCCCTTAAGGAAATCCGGGGTCAGGATCTTGATCAGGTTGGGGTGGCCGGCGAAGCGCACGCCGAAGAGGTCGAAGGCTTCGCGCTCCTGCCAATCCGCTGCCGCGAAAAGGCCCGTGAGGCTGGGCACCTCGGCGCGGTCGCGGGGCACCTCCAGGCGCAGGAAGACCTTCCCGTTCTCCCCGAGGTTCCCGAACGACCAGAGCAGGTCCAGGACCGGGCGATAGTTGACCCCTGGACCGGGGACGGGGGCCAGGGGCGGAGCGGCGGGCTTGCGCGACAAGGGGTTCGGGTTGCTTCTGCACACGAAGCCGCTCATGCTCGTGGGCCCCAGCCAATCCACGGCGGTGACCATCTCGAGGTAGGTGAAGCCCAACTCGTCCTTGAGCAGGCGCGCGGCCAGCAGAAGGTCGGTCGGGGCCGCCAGCCGCACGGTGGGGTAGTCCTTGACCGGGGTAGCGGCCGCGGCCTTGGGCAGCGCCTTCAGGAGCCTCGCGACGACGTCTGAGCCGGCGCTCATGCCTCTTCTCCAGCCGGGGTGCGGCTGCCTTTCTCCGCCTGCAAGGTCGCGCCGCCGCCGCGCTCCAGCTTCATGCGCATGATCTTCTTCTGCAGCTCCATGACCCCGTACATGAGGGCCTCGGGACGGGGCGGGCAGCCCGGGATGTACACGTCCACGGGCACGATCCGGTCCACTCCCTTGACCACGGCATAGGAGTCGTAGTAGGGCCCTCCGCAGTTGGCGCAGCTGCCCATGGCCATGACGAAGCGAGGCTCCGGCATCTGATGGTAGATCTCGACGATGGGCGCGGCCATCTTTTTGGTGACCGTGCCCGCGATCAGGAGGAGGTCCGCCTGCCGGGGGCTCGGCCGGGGGATCACGCCGAAGCGGTCGAAATCGAAGCGGCCGGCGTAGGCCACCATCATCTCGATGGCGCAGCAGGCCAGGCCGAAGGTCAGCGGCCAGAGCGAGTACTTGCGGCCCAGGTCTATGATGTAGTCGGTGCTGGTGAGCACCACCTGGCCGCCCGGGACGGCCTTGGCGACCAGCGGGAACTTGTCGAGGACTATTCCCAAACCAGGGCCCCCTTGCGCCAGGCGAAGATCAAGCCGATGAAGAGGATGGCCAGGAAGACCGCCATCTCCGCCAGGGCCAGCGGCCCGACCTCTTTGACCGTCACCGCCCAGGGATAGACGTAGAGGATCTCCACGTCGAAGACCACGAAGAGCAGGGCGAAGACGTAGAAGCGGATGTTGAGCTTGACTTCGCTGGAACCCGTGGGCTTGATGCCGCATTCATAGGTGGTGAGCTTGCGGGCGTAGGGCAGGCTGGGGCGCAGGAGCTTGGCCGCGATCAGGGCGCCGGCGCCGAAGGCGACGCCGGCAGCAACGAAAAGGAATATGACGACGTAGGGGCTCAGCACGAACACACCCTCTTGGTCTGCACGAGGACCTTGAAGGCTTCGCCCATGCCTTCCGGATGGACGAGGGTCTTGAGCCTGGCCCGCTCGGTCACGGTCGCCGCATCCGACCCGGCCGGCAGCCAGTCCAGGAGGCCGCAGTCAAGGAGGAACCGGGCCATGGAGGTGAAGGACGCGCAGGCCAATCCCAGCTTTTCCCCCTCCGTGATGAGGGCGGAGAAGTCGACCGGCGCGGTGAGGTCGCGCGTCCCGGGGTCGGCGAGGATGCGGTCATCTATGGTATGGCGCCGGTAGCTGCGCGGGGCGTTGACGTCTCCGGGCCCGAAGCGCTTGCCGTAGTCGATGGTCGCCAGATACCCGCACTCCATGCGCTGAGCGACCTGGCCCAGCCACGGCCGGGCTTCCAGGCAGACGGCGTGCCTTTGCCCTTCCTCAAGAGAGGCGGCCAGGGCCTGGGCATGGGGTTCCAGAGCCCGGGTCGACAGGGCGCCCAGGACCGCGGCTCCGGAGCCGTCGGTGTAGAGCTCCTGGACGCGGCCGCGGCGCTTCTCCAGGACATGAAAGGGCAGGGCGTCGACCAGCTCGTTGGAGAGGAAGACCCCCCGGAAGACCGGCGCTTCGTTGAGACGCTCGCAGCCCAGGACGCGCCCGGGCATGTCCTCGAATCCGGCCAGGCTCTCCAGCAGGCGGGCGCGGCTGCGCTCCACCAGGACCCAGCAGAGCTCGGCCTCCAGGTCCGGGCGCTCCCGCCGCAGGCCTTCGCGCAACTGGTGTGCCAGAAGTCCCGCGCCGGAGCCCATCTCCACGACGGTGTAGGGCGGTGGGACGCTGCGGGAGCGCAGTCCGTCGAGCCAGCGCGCCAGGGCCCGGGACAGCGCCCAACCGAAGGCGGGATGCAGCTCCGGCGCCGTGTAGAAGTGCTCGGCCGGACGGCGCCGGGAGTAGAATCCCCGTTCTGGATGGTACAGGGCCGTCTCGCAGAAATCCCGGAATGTGCGCAGACCCTTGCCTTCCGCCGACGGCGGCGGGCAAGGGTGGCTTGCGGTCTTGGCGCGCTCCAGGGTTCCCATTACATCCCGGCGGCCGGACCTGAGCCCGGCCGCGAGACTCTTTGCTGTCCGTCTCTGAACGGTGGGATGCTACTGCAGGTCTTCGGCGCCGAGGGTCTTCTTCTTTCCATCGGCCTTCACGCGCTCGATGGAGGCGCCGATCATGGCGTTGATCTTGGTGGAAAGGGCTTCCACGTAGTCGCCGCCGGTCCTGAACCCGGCGTCCTTGACCATCTTCTTGACCTTGCTGACCACGACGAGAACCTCGGACATGTATCCTCCTGGAAAATTTCGGCGTTGTTCAAGAAAGGCGATATATATAATGAAATACGGAAGGAAGTGTCAAATTTCGTGCTAAAACGGATGGCCACCCCAACGGAACCGGCGCCCCCTTATAGGGGGCGCCGGTTGCGCCTCGCCGAAGGCGAGGCGCTCGGGTTATTTGTCGGCTGGAAGAAGGTCCTTCAAGCCCGCAGCCTGGGCCGGTTCCAGCTCCACGGCCCGCGTCGCGTCCTGGCCGGCCTGCCGGCGCCGGCGCAGCGCGAGGCTGACGCGGGCGCGCAAGGCGAAGAAGGCGCCGTTCTTGGGATTCAGCAGGATGGCCCGGTCCATGTCCGCGAAGGCCTCGGCCGCGCGGTGCAGGGCCAGCAGGGCCGCGGCGCGGTTGGCGTAGGCTGGGGCGAGGTCCGGGGCGAGCTTGAGCGCGCGGCCCAAATAATCCAAGGCGGTCTCGCTCTGCCGGTTGCGCACCGCGAGGAAGCCGAGCTCGTTGTAGGGGAGCGCGTTCTTCCGGTCGAGGCGCACCGAGGCGTAGAGCGCGTCGGCCGCCGCATCGTCGGCGCCCGCGTCGGCTAGGCGGAGGGCCCGCCGGTAGTAGGCGTCGCTCATGGACGGCGCCAGCGCCGGCCTGAGCCCGGGCTTGAGCCGGACCGCGGCCTCGAAGTCCGCGATGGCTCCCTCGTGGTCGCCCAGCTTGTATCGGGAGGTGCAGCGGTTGGCCAGGGCACTGGCGTCTTCGGGACGGCGCTTGAGGGCCGCGTCGAAGGCCGCGGCGGCCTCCTGGTAGCGGCCCTGGGTCAAGAGGGCCACGCCGCGGCTGGCCTCGTCCTCGCAACGGGCCGGAGCGGCGGCGAGGGACAGGGCGGCTGACAGGACTGCGATGGATCGAAGAATCAAAATCGTGGCGCGGGGTGGAATCGAACCACCGACCTATCGCTTATGAAACGACCGCTCTAACCCCTGAGCTACCGCGCCTAGCGGCGGCCATTATATCAAAAACCGTTTATTGTTTGCATTTACAGATAATTTGATATCATTATGTCCAGTCCATCAAAGGAGAATCCGACCCATGGCAGCCAAGAAAAAAATCACCGTCCTGATCGCTGACGACCAGACCCTTTTCCGAGAGGGCATAAAGGACCTGCTCGATGGCGAGAAGGCGCTGCAGGTGGTGGGCGAGGCGGCCGACGGGGTCGAGGCCCTGCGCATGGTCAAGAAGCTCAAGCCCAACGTGATCCTGCTCGACATCAAGCTGCCCCACATGGACGGCATCGAGGCCACGCGCCAGATCCATCGCGACTGCCCGGACACCAACGTCCTCATCCTGTCCTCCTATGAGGACGAGTCCCACGTGATGGAGGCCATCCAGGCTGGCGCCAACGGCTACCTCTCCAAGATGCTGCCGGCCGTGGAGTTGGTCAACGCGCTGAAGGCCTTCGCCAACGAGGGTGTGATGATCCCTCAGCCGGTGATGACCAAGCTCATCGAGGGTCTGCGCTCGATGGGCGGCGCCTCGGCCGAGGCCTCCTTGGTGGCCCTGACCAAGACCGAGATCAAGGTGCTGGCCCTGCTGGGCCGCGGCCATTCCAACAAGGAGATCGCGGCCCACCTCGAGTGCAGCGTCAAGACGGTCAAGAACCACCTCAACAGCGTCTTCCAGAAGCTCAGCGTGAGCAACCGCACCGAGGCCGTGGTCAAGGGCATCGACCTGGGCCTCATCTCGCCCGAGAAGAACGACTAGCCGACGGCCGTTCTCCTTCCGACCGGCGCTGAAACGCGTACTTTTGGAATATCTTTTTCTTAATACCGCGGTCATTGACTTTCCCCCCCTCCCAGCCTAAACTTCTCAGGATAGCCTGACCGTCCCTGTTCCTATGTCCAAGATTCGCCGTCTCATCGGCGGCGGCGCGATGTCGCTGTGCTGCCTGACCTGGCTCCGGCCGGGCCCTGTATGGGCCGCGGAGAGCCGGGTCGCCTTGCGGGGCCATGTCTTGCCGCTGGCGCGCATGGCGACCAGGCTCGGCAGGCTTCCCACCGACGAAAATGTGGATCTGGGCTTGGTGGTGCGTCTCGACGAGGACCTGCTGAACCAGACGCTGGCGCAGTTGTACGGACCGAACGCCCCGGCGCAGAAGCGCTTCCTCAGTCCCGCTGAATTCGCCCGGAAGTTCGACCTGGCCGCCAAGAGGCAGAAGCTCAAGGATTTCGCTCAAGCAGCCGGACTCGTCGTCGATGCGGCCGAGGATCGGCCGGAAAGCCAAATCGTCAAGGTTTCGGGCACCGCCGGCCTCGTGGAGAAAGCCTTCGGCGTCCAACTGCAGCGCTTCCGGGGCGCCGACGGGCGGCTGTTCCGCGCGCACGAGACGGAACCGCTGGTCCCCGCCTCTTTGGCTGCGCATCTGCGCGCCGTGTCTGGACTCTCCAACCTCCGAGGCGTCATGAGGCCTCACCTGCGCCGCCACCAGCCCGCCTCGCAGCCCTCCGGGGAGACGGGGATATCGTCGCCCCGCGCCGCTCGCCCCTCCACGCTGACTGGGACCGGCCCCAGCGGCGGCCTGGCCCCTGCCAACATCAAGACGATCTACGGCTTGAGCGGGGCGTTGACCGGTTCCGGCCAGACCGTGGCCGTCATTGAGTTCGACGGGTACAGACCCGGGGATATCCCCCTCTATGAGTCGCAATTCAGCCTGGCCAGCCCGCCGGTGACCTTCGTGTCGGTCGACGGCCAGCAGAATCTCTGCGGCCCGAATCAGGACACGAACTGCAATTCCGTGTCGCCGGCCAGCGACGGGGGCATGATCGAGGTGGCGCTTGATATCGAACTGCTGATCGCGCTGGCGCCCGGCGTCTCTGGGATCCTGGTCTACACGCCCCCCAATACGACGGCGGGCTTGCTGCATGCCTACAACAAGATGGCCACGGACAACACGGCCAAGGTCATCAGCGTCTCCTGGGGCGCGGATATCGATTCTGTGGGAGGGGCTGCCCTGACCGCAGAGTCCCAGATCTTCGCGCAGTTGGCGACCCAGGGGCAGTCGGTCTTAGCCGCCTCGGGAGACTGCGGCTCCTATGATCAGCCTAATGGATCCGGTGGTTGCATCACAAACAATGGGTATCGAGTCGATGACCCCGCCTCCCAGGCGTACGTCACCGGGGTAGGAGGAACCAGCCTGTCAGGGACGCTTTCACCCCTCTCGGTGACTGAAACGACATGGAACAGGCTTTCTGCTGGACGCGGAGCCGGAGGCGGGGGCATAGCCAATTACGTCGAGGGTGCGACGACCTATTGGCCCATCCCAGGCTACCAGAGCGGGGTCGCCGGGAAGTATTCCACGGTGTATCGCAACGTCCCGGACGTGGCGCTCAACGCGGACCCCGACTCCGCCCCTTACAGCATCTGCGTCGGAGGGACCTGCAACGACACCTCCTACTACACGACCCTCATCGGCGGCACCAGCGCAGCGACCCCCCTCTGGGCGGCTCTGACCGCTTTGGCCAACCAGAAGCTAGTGGCCAGTGGATTCGGGGTCGTGGGATTCGCCAATCCCTCCCTCTACCAGGTGGCGGGAGGCTCCTACGGCAGCACTTTCAACGACATCACCAGCGGCGGCAACGGCCTATCGGGAGTCTATCAGGCCGGGACCGGCTACGACAACGTCACGGGCTGGGGTTCGTTCAAGGGGGACGCCCTGATCAACGCGATCTACGCGCTCTCCGCGCCGGCGTCGGCGCCGCAGAACTTCACGGCGACCACGCTCGGGACCAGTTCCATCACCTGGACCTGGGACAGCGTGGCGGGGGCCTCATCCTACCATGTCTACTACTCCAGCAATACCGCCCAACTCGCCGCCAATGTCGGTGCCACCCGCGCCACCTTGGATTTCCCCCCCAACACCGTCTCGGGCGTCATGGTCAAGGCCGCCAACGCCGCGGGCGAAGGGCCCGGCGGGACTTCACCGAGCACCGCCACCTTCGCGCTGGCCCTGACCTCCACCAACAGCACCTTCGCGCATATCTCGAGCATCACCGTGTCCTGGAACACGTGCGCGGCCAATGCCTGCGCTGGCTATGTCCTGCAGGCTTCCCCAAACGCCGACTTCTCGGCGCCGGTCTTCTCCAGCGTCACTCCCAACTATGCCCTCGGCCGGCTCCAAGTCTCGGGGCTCAGCAAGCTGACCAAATACTACCTCCGTGTGGGGACCCTCAACTGGTCCCGCGGCGCGAACTACTACACCTTGCCTCAGACTACCACGACCCTCACGGACCTGGTCGCCCCCGGCCCCGGTTCGCCGGAGTTCTCGGGAATCACGGCCTCGGCCATAGTCTTCAATTGGACCCGCAACGGTAATCCCTATCCCGCGACCTACCAGGCCGACTGCTCCAGCATGGCCACCTATGTTCCTTCTACCAGCCAGTCCGGCAGCGAGCTCTACAGCGCGACCTTCTCGAACCTCATCCCCAACACCAGCTATTACTTCCGGGTGCGGGCCGTGGGTGGCGGGGCCTATCTGAACACCGACCCGGCCGCCCCGCCCGCGACCTTGGCCGCGGCGCCGGCAGCCGCGGCCGTCCCATTCGCCGCCGTCTACAAGACCTCCATGACCGTGGCTTGGTCGGACAACGGCAACGCGCTGGACACCCTCTACAAAGCCGAGGCCTTGGACTCGGGTTCGACCGTCGTGACCTCGTCGGTCACCCGCAACCGGACCGCGACGCTGACGGGACTGGACAAGAACACGCTCTACTCGGCGCGGGTCTGGGCCCTGAATCGGACGGACGGCACGAAGGTGGGGCCGTACGCCATCGGCTCGACCTACACCTTGGTCGACCAGCCGGTGCTTGGGCTCGAGCCCTTCTCCAGCCTGGGCTTCGACGGCTTCACCTTCTCATTCACCGGCAACAACCCCTCGGGCACCCGGTACATAGTGCAGGTCACGACGGCCACGGGAGCCGTGACGGTGGCCGCTTCTTCCAACACCGCCAACGCCTCCGCCTCGTTCTCGGGGCTGCTTTCCAACGCGACCTACTACGCTGCGGTCGCGGCCCTCAACCAAGCCGGCTCCCCCACTCCCTTCACTGTCGCCAAGGCCACGGCCACGCAGGTCGCCACACCCTTGCCGCTGACCAGCCCGGTCACCGTTCGCAGCAGCACGACGTTGGGCTTCGCTTGGGGTTCCGGGACCCTCGCCCCCGGCACCACGTACCTGGCGGAAGTCTCCAGCTTTTCGTCGACCTTCAGGTTCGGCGTCGTCAGCTCGTCGACATTGAACACCTGGACTCTCGCCTCTGGGCTGCAGCCCAACACCAGCTATTACGCCCAGGTGCGGGCCCGGAGCGCCAGCTCGGACCCGGATGGCCTGCCCCTGGGCTTGGGGACCTTGGCCGCCACGCTGCCGACCCCGCCGGCCGCGGCCGCTTTCCAGTGGGTCTACTACACCAGCGCGACCGCGGTCTGGAAGCCTCTGCCCATAGCCCCCTCCAGCACCACCTGCGAAGGCTACCGCCTGGAGGTCTCGACCTCGCCGGGCTTCACCGGGGTCGTCTACTCCAGCACGGTCGCCAACGGTGTCTCCACGGCCGCGGTGGACGGCCTCGCCTTTGCCACGGCCTATTACGCGCGCGTGGCGTCGCTGAGCCCGGAAGGCCAGCCCAGTTGGCTGTCCTTCGGCTCGACGACCACGGCCTTGCCGCCGGTCTCCTCCGGGACCGTGACCGGCACGGGGGCTTTGACGCTGGTCCTGTCCACCGCCGTCTTCCCGGGACTGACCGCCGTCCGGGTGTCCATCCCGGCCGCGGCCTTCCCCGTGGGTACCAAAATCAGCGCCTGGGCTGAGCTGAGCACGGACCTTTATCAGGCGCGCTCCAACGAGGTCGCGGGCCTGACGCCGTTCGGAGCCGGCGTGGGCATCGAGCTCTCGGCCGGCGGACTGCAGCCCAACCCTCCCTGGTGCGTAGCCTTGGTCATGGGCTACGATTCGGACCAGGTGCCGCTCGGCCAGGACCAGAGGGCCATGCGCCTGTTCCGCTACGATACGGTTGCTGGGCAATGGACCTTGGAATCGTCCTCCAAGGTCGATGTCGCGGGCCGCACGCTCATGGCCTGCGTCTCCCATTTCTCGCTCTTCGCGCCGTTCTTCATCACCGCGGCCAGCGACCTCTCCTCCGTGCACGTCTTCCCGCAGCCTTGGGAGATCGGCGACGCGGCCAGCCCTTACTGGGCGAGCGCCCTGCAGTTCTCCAACCTGCCCGCCGACGCGCGAGTGAGAATCTTCACCGTGACCGGGGAACTGGTGGACGAGGGCACGGCCGCCGGCGGCGCGCTTTCTTGGGACGGCAACAATCGCTACGGCCACAAGGCGGCGTCCGGCACGTACCTCGTGTCCATCGAATCGGGCGGCCAGAAAGAGGTCCGGCGGGTGGTGCTCATCCGATGATCTCCGGCCTTTGCGCAGTCCTGCTGGCCCTGGCCCCTGAGGCCGGCGCCCTGCAGAAGAACGTGGGCGGGGCGGCCGCGGAATTCCTGCGTCTGGGCGCGGGCGCGCGGGCTCTGGGCATGGGCGAGGCCTACAGCGCGGTCGCGGAGGGCCCGGACGCCGTGTATTGGAACCCCGCGGGCCTGGCGCGCATGTCCAGGCCCGAGGTCTCCTACACCCGTTCGGAGATGCCGGCGGGGCTCCATGCGGATTTCGGCGCCGTGGCCGCGCCCGTCCGCCTGCTGCGCGGCACCGTGGCTTTCGCCGTCACGAGACTGTCCCAGGATAGCCTCGATCTGGTCGACGCCTCGAACCGGACCCTCGGCAGCTTCGCCCCCCATTCCGAGGTCTACGCCTTGGCCTACGGCCATAAGTTCTCGGGCGGCGATCCGACGGATGAGGCGCGCGATTATTTCGGTGACAAGTGGAACGTCCCCCACGTGGAGCGCCCCCTAGGCTATGAGCAGGAGCCGTGGACCGGAGAGATCTCCGCCGGCCTGTCGGTGAAACTCATTAGCGAAGACCTAGGCACCCGCCAAGCCGCCACTTGGGCCGTCGACGGGGGCGGCCTGTTCCGTCCGGTGGATTGGCACGAGTTCATCCTGGCGGCGGCCGTCCGCCATGTCGGCGGCAACATCCACTTCATCTCCGATTCCGAGCCCCTGCCCGCGGAGTTCGCGGGCTCTTTGGCCTACGAAGTGCGCCTGCAGGACCGTTGGCGCCTCCTGCCCGCCCTGGAGGTGGATGTCCCCTATGCCGGCAATGTCTACGCCAAGGCCGGCTTCGAGGCCGAGCACCGCATCACCTCGGGGGTCGAGGCCGCGCTGCGTCTGGGCTACTCCAGCCGCACGGTCCCGGACCTGGGCCTCGTCTCAGGATTCGCGGCGGGGGTGGGACTGCGCGTGCAACGGTTCTCCTTTGACACGGCCTTCCAGCCCATGGGGGTGCTGGGTCAGACCTTCCGCTTGGGCGTGGGTTGGCGGTTCTAGCGGGAGCGGCTCGGCATGTAGGGCGAGAGATCCACTTCCGCGCCGGTCAAATCGGCATAGAAGCCCATGACCCGCTGCACGTAGGTCTTGGTCTCCTTGATGTTGGGGACGCGGCCGACGCGGTCCACCCGCCCTTCGCCCGCGTTGTAGGCGGCCACAGCCAGCACCTTGTTGCCGCCGTATTTGTCCAGCAGGTACTTGAGGTGCTTGGCCATGCCCTTGAGGTTCTGGGCCGGGTCGGTGGAATCCTTGACTCCCAGCATGGCCGCGGTCTGCGGCATGAGCTGGCCCAGGCCGACGGCGCCCTCCGAGGAGGTCTTCCGCGGGTCGCCCCATGGATTCTCCTGCATGACCATGGCTTCCATGAGGTCGGCGTCGATCCCGGTCAGCCCCGCCATCTTCTGAATGAGGGGCCGGTAGCGCGCGACCTTGGGATTGCCGCGGGCCAGGTCGGCCAAGCCAAGAGCGCCCTCCTGGATCTCGGCCGCGACTTCCTTGGCCAAAGACTGCGCCGGGGCCGCCACGGCCTGGACCGAGCGTTTGGGAAGGGTGCCGCGGAAGGCTTTCTCGAAAGCCGCCAGGAGATTCTTGACCCCCGGGTCGTTGGGGATGCCGCGGCTCTTGATGACCGCGGCCGGGCCGACCTGATAGGCCGCCAGGGCGCGGTGGATGTCCCCGTCGAACTGCTTCAAGAGTTGCGCCAGCAGGCGCGTCCCGACGCGGATGTTCACGGCCGCGTCCGAGATGTCCTTGGTCTTATAGCCGTAGGCCCTGACCACCCCGGCGGAGAGGCCCATGAGGTTGCGGTCGCAGGCGTCGGCGGAGCCGCAGTTGGCCTTGGCCGCGATGAGGGCCCGGACTACGTCCGGGGAGACTCCGTATTCATCCGCGATCGGGACGATGACGCCCTCATAGAGTCCACCGGGCTGCTGGGCCGGATCCGGGGACATGTCGCGCACCTCGGCCTGAGGCGCGACCGGGACGGGTGCCGTTTCAGGGGCCTTTGGCGCCGGCTGCAAACGGGCCGGGACAAAGGGTCTGGCCACGGGGGCTGCGGTCTGAGCAGGGAGATTGGGGAGATTGGCGGCCGCCAGCACGACCGGGGCGCCTAAAGGGGAAGCTGCTGAGCCGCGGCCGTTGTCGTAGGCCTGGGTGAAGCTGGCGGACCGGAAAGCCGGCGTGTCGACTAGGCCCATGGCCTTGAAGGCGGGCTTCCAGGTCTCGGCCTTCTTGGGCTGGAGATAGCCTGGTACGGTCTGGAAAGGGTCAGGCCGGGCCTGGCTGTCCGGGCTCTCGATGGTCAGGGCGTTTCCCCAGAGCTTGAGGAGTCCGGCGCGGGCTTCCTCACGCTTGGCTGCGGGCGCGGTCTGATTCCATTGGGCCGCTTCGTAGCGCAAAGTCGCGCTCTGGTCCGAGGTCGACGGGATGAGGGCCCCTTGGACGCGGGAGCCGAGCAGGACGCGCGCGAACTCCTCGGTGGGGCCGAGCTTGTCGCCCACCACGGTCCCTTCAGGGATGCGGACGGATATCTTGACCAAAGCAGTGGTCGCCGAGAACGAGGGGGACGCGCAGAGCGCCAGCCCCACAGCGACCGTTGCCCAACCGAGCTTGCCCTTCATGCCTACAGGGTACCGGCCCGAAGGTCCTATGTCCTGGGCCACGAGCCCTGGATCCAGGTAGGCCTTTGGACCTAGGCGCGGCTGCCGTCAGGAATGTAGAATTAGGCGTGGCCCGTCCGAGCATCCGGCGCCTGAGCTTGCTTCTGGCGATCCTTCTCAGCCCCTCCGCCCACGCCGTGGAGCAGGACACCCCTTGGCTGCGGTTCTCGGAGATGATGCGGCAGCTCTCTCGGGACCCCGTATTCGTGGAGACCGTGATCCGGCATCTCGGCCGCGGCCCCGCCGCTTCGGCCATGCTAGGCCCGGCGGACCGGGAGCGCCTGCGGGCGCTGATCCGCAAGCGCGATTGGGATTCTCTGGACCGTTTCCCGGTCATGACCGTGGCCGGAATCGGCCGCGCCATGATCGTGGCCAAGCCCGTGGCCCGGCGGCACCGGTCGACGGCGCCTGCGGAAGCCGCCCGGGCCGGACTCGCAGACGCCGTCGAGGACCTGGGCATCCCGACCGGCGAGCCGCCGCCGCGGGCCAAGGACCTCATCCGCGGGCTCGGGCACGGCGTCGAATCCGGCGCTGTCTACGACGTGGAAGCGGCCAAGTTCTATCCGGACAGCCGGCGGCTGGCCGAGCTCCTCAACCGCTTGGCCCTCAACCCTCCTCCGGGCCAGCCCGGCCCGCGCCTGCAGGTGCGCCTGGGCGAGCGGCGGACTCAGACCGCCGAGGGGCTCGTCGGCATGCTGGCGGCCCGGGGCCATGAGGTCAGCGTGCGCGATGCGCGCTACTTCGCCAACTTCGGCAATCTGCGCTACCGCAGACGTGACGTGATCACTCCGTTCTGGATAGACACCCGGCTGCCCCTGCCCAACCGCCGAGAGACCCTCATCATCCCGGCCACCCACTCCCAGCACGAGCTTCGCATCCGAGGCTCCCAGGTCAACGCGGACGTCTTCTTCTATTTCGGCATCGACGGGGAGGCCGCTTTCCGGGCTTTTGCGGTCAAGGACCAGGCCTGGATCCTGGGCCGCAACGCATGGATCTACAGGGGCGAGAAGGCTCTGGAGGCCGTGCGCCTGGCCGCCGCCATCCGCAGGACCTACGCCTCCATCCAGCGCGAGCATCCGGCTCTGCCCTTCGGCGGCTACTATGCCCTGGGGGTATGCAACGATGTCAGCGCCATGATAGAGCTGCGACTGCACGGCCGCGCCACCCTCTATCCGCTGACGCGCGACCCTGAGCTTTTTCCCAAGGACGAGGAGGTGGGACGTCTGGCTAGGGCGCTGCCCAGCGACCGCCGGGGGCTCCCGGACCTGGACCGTGTGCTCGGCGCTATGCCGACCGATGACCTGGCCAGGCTCCCCTTCCCGGGCTTGCGCGCGGACCTGGCCGCAATCCGGGCCCAGCAGCGTCAGGGACCGCCAGCGGCCCGCAGAGGGCGAGTCCTCTGGCCGGCAGCAGCCCTGGTGGCCGTTCTCTTCTGGCTCTGGCGCCGCCAGCGTTGACCCCGGCCTACTTCGCGGCGGGCGCGGCGGCGGGCTCGGGCGCGGGCAGCGGCCCGTTGATAACGCACTTGGTGCCTTCCTGATGAGAGCCCTTCGGGCAGTTGAGCGGTTCGGCGGGGGGGGTGCTGTTGCCGCCCGAGCAGGCCCCGACCAAGGTGGCGGTCCCGATGATCATCGCCAGCATCAGCGCATTCTTCATCATGGCTCTCCTTTATTTCGCTAGGGAAGCTCTCAGGCTCTCTATCTGCGCCTGGAAGGCGGGGTCCTTGCTGAATCGAGCGTAAAGCATGTCGCCCAGAAGCTTGCCAGCCTCTATGTCCGAGGGATGGTGCACGCCCCCGATGACCCGGTTCAGGGCGGCTTTGCCTGCCGCAGTGAGGAATTCCGGGGTGCGGGCCGGGACCAGCTCGCTGAGCATCAGGGCGTAGACGCTTGAGAGGGCGGCGTGGCCGCTGGGATAGGAGAGCCCTCCGATACGGCCCAGGCAGGGGTGGAGGCTGGAGTCATGCCGGTACGGGCGCGGCCGCTGGTTCTGGTCCTTGAGCCGGCCCACGGCCACGTCCACGTCGTCTTGGACCTGGCGCAGGAAATCGGCCGCCTCCTGGGGCAGCGGCTTGACGAAGGGGCTGATGTCGCCGAAGAACTCGTCGAAGTATGCGTGCTCCTGGGCCTGCGCCGCGGCGCACTGCTGCTTGGTGCGCCGCTTCTCCCAGTCGTGCAGTTGGATGAGGTCGGCCTTGTCCAGGGCGGAGCCCGGGACCGGGGCCGGCGGCAACTGCAGGGTCTGCAGGGCAGCCTCCGACAGATACAGGGCCGGCTGCTTGCGCTGCGGTCCCTTGGCCGCGGCGATGCCCGCGGCCAGCAGGATGCAGAGGACTGCGTTGCGCAGGACTTTGGTTCTGGTCATGGAATCAGCCCAGCAGCTTGGCGGTCGCCGCCTCCTTGATGACCATGGCCGCGATTTCGTTGCGCTGGATCTGGTTGGTCCCCTCGTAGATCTGCGTGATCTTGGCGTCGCGCATGTACTTCTCCACGGGGAAGTCCCGCATGTAGCCGATGCCGCCGCACATCTGCACGCAGTCCGTGCTCACCTTCATGGCTGTATCCGAGCAGAGCACCTTGCACATGGCCGATTCCTTGGTGTAGCGCCGGATCTTGAGCCGGTTCATCTCGTCGAACACCACGGTGCCGTTGGTCATGGCCGTGTCGATGGCCGGCTTCATCGCGGCATCCATGGCCTTGGTGGTGGAGTAGAGCAGGGCCCGGCTGGCCTCGATGGCCGTGGCGCAGTCGGCGACCATGTGGCTTATGGCTTGGTGGCTCACCACGGCTTGGCCGAACTGCTTGCGCACCCGCACGTAGGCCAAGGTCTCGTCGAGAGCTCCTTGGGCGATGCCCAGGCCTTGCGCGGCCACGCCGGGCCGGGACATGTCGAAGGTGGTCTGGGCCACGAAGAGGCCGTAGCCTTCCTTGTAGAGCAGGTTCCCCTTGGGGATGCGGCAGTTCTGGAACACCAACTCGTAGGTGGGGTTGGCGCGGATGCCCATCTTGTGCTCTTTCTTGCCGAAGGTGAACCCCGGCGTGCCCTTCTCGACTACGAAGGCGCCGATGCCGCGGGCGCCCCGGGCCGGGTTGGTGGTGGCGAAGACCACGTACACTTCGGAGACCTCCCCCCCGGAGATGAACACTTTCGAGCCGTTGAGCACGTAGTGGTCGCCGTCGAGTTTGGCCGTGGTCTTCATGGCCGTGGCGTCGGAACCGGCTTCGGCTTCGGTGATGGCGAAGGCGGCGAGCTTCTGTCCCGAGGCCAGATTGGGGATCCAGCGCTGGCGCTGGGCCTCGCTGCCGAAGAGCAGGATCGGGATGGTGCCCAAGCCCGAGCCGGCCACGCACAGGGCGATGCCGGCGCAGCCCCGGGAGAGCTGCTCGACGGCCAGGCAGAGGTCCAGAGTCCCCCCTCCCATGCCGCCGTACTTCTCGGGCAGGTAGACCCCTAAGAGGTCGGCCTTGCGGATGTCCTCGACCACCGGCCAGGGGAACTCCTCGGTCCGGTCGTACTGCTCGCGCACCGGCCGGATCTTCTCGCGGGCCAGCTCGTAAGCGACCTCGATGATGGCCTTCTGCTGCTCGTTCAGGTCGTAATCCATGGTTGTTCCCCTTCCCTTCTCAAGATTCTGGAGCGTCCAGCTTCTGCAGGGCGTCGCGCGCGGCCGCCTGCTCGGCCTCCTTCTTGCTCTTGCCTTCGCCGTGGCCGAGGACCCGCTTGCCGAAGTGGACCCGGACTTTGAAGGTCTTGTCGTGGTCCGGCCCCTCGGAGCTGGTGGTCTCATAGTTCGGCGGGGCCTTGTACTTCTTCTGCAGGACCTCCTGCAGCACGCTCTTGTAATCGGCCTCGGCCGCCGGCCGGTGGCGGTCGAGGCAGCCGCGGATGAAGGCTGCGGCCGGCGCGTAGCCTCCATCCATATAGATGGCCCCGATGAGCGCCTCCAAGGCGTTGGACAGGAGGCTCGCCCGGGTGCGGCCGCCGGAAGAATCCTCCCCCACGCCCAGCAGCAGGTGCGCCCCGAGGCCGATCTCTGTGGCCCAGTGCGCCAGACTCGGCCGCGAGACCAGGTGGGCCTTCCTCTTGGACAGCCCTCCTTCTGCGTCGTCCGGATGCCGGACGTAGAGTTCGTGGGCGACCACCGCGGAGAGGATGCTGTCGCCCAGGAACTCCAGCCGCTCGTTGTAGACGGCAGACTGGCTTTCCGAGGCGTAGGACTTGTGCGACAGCGCTTCCTTGAGCAGCTGCTGGTCGCGGAAGTGGTAGCCGATGACGTCTTCCAAAGGCGGGAGATGGCTCACGCGGGGCTCAGACGGCCCAGACCGGCGGGAAAACCCCGCCGGTCTGGACTGTTCAGGCGTCCGGGCCTACTTCTTGGCGTGTCCGTTGATGTAGTCGACGGCCTGGCCGACGGTCTGGATCTTCTCGGCCTGGTCATCGGGGATCTCCATGTCGAACTCTTCCTCGAGGGCCATCACCAGCTCCACGGTGTCGAGGGAGTCGGCGCCCAGGTCGTTGACGAAATGGGCCTCCGGCTTGACCTCTGAGGCATCCACCCCGAGCTGCTCGACGATGATCTTCTTGACGCGGTCTGCGACGCTGACGCTGGTATCCGCCATTTCCTTTCTCCTCCTATGCTTTCGACTGGGACTGCGCTACATGTACATCCCGCCGTTGACCCCGAGCACCTGCCCGGTGATGTACGACGAATCTTCGCCGGCCAAAAAGAGCGCCGCGCGCGCGATGTCATCCGGCTCGCCCATGCGCCCGAGCAGGATGGCCTCCAGGAGCTTCTTCTTGGCCTCTTCCGGTATGGCGTCCGTCATGCGCGTGCGGATGAAGCCCGGCGCGATGGCGTTGACCAGGACGCCGCGCGAGGCGAACTCGCGGGCGCAGGACTTGGTGAGCGCGATGACGCCGCCCTTGGAGGCGCAGTAGTTGGCTTGACCGGCATTGCCCATTTGGCCAACGATGGAGGCGATGTTGATGATGCGCCCCGCGCGGGCCTTGAGCATGGGTCGAGCCACGGCCTTGGTGAAATTAAAGGTGCCCTTGAGGTTGATGGCGAGGACCAGGTCCCAGTCGGCGTCGGCCATGCGCATGAGCAGGTTGTCCCGCGTGACGCCGGCGTTGTTGATCAGGATGTCCACCTTGCCGAACTTCTCGATGGCGGTCTTGACCACGGCTTCGCAGTCCTCGTACTTCGAGACGTCGGCCTTGGCCGACAGGCACGGAACCCCGGCGGCGGAGAGCTTCCCCGCGGCTTCCGCAGCCTTGGCCTCGTCCACGTCGACGACCACGATCGAGGCGCCTTCGCGCCCGAAGAGTTCGGCCATGCTGTAGCCGATGCCCTGCGCGGCACCGGTGATAATCGCGGTCTTGCCCGCCAATCGGCGGGTCGCGACGGGGGCTTCAGGCATTGCGGTATTCCTCGCTTGGGATGGTCAAAGGATCTGGAGCCTCGCGGTCTCGAGGCTGAGCTTCATGGCCGCGACCGACTTCTGGATCTGGGCATCGACGCCCCGCTCCACGAGTTGCTGGGCCGCGCGCAGGGAGTTGGCGATGGCCTTGGCGTTGGACCGGCCGTGGGCGACCACGACCGCGCCGCCCACGCCCAGCAGGGGCGCGCCGCCGTGCTCGTCGGGATTGAGGCGCTTCTTGAGGCGGTTGAGCGGGCTGCGCAACAGCAGGCCACCGGCTTTGTAAAGGTGGTTGCGGCGGATCTCAGCCTTGAGGGAGTTGAGGACCGAGGCCGCCACGCCCTCGATGAGCTTCAAGGCGATGTTGCCCACGAACCCGTCGCAGACCACCACGTCCACGGTGCCGGCCGTGATGTCGTGACCTTCCACCGGGCCGCGGAAATCGAGCCCGCTGGCTTTGAGCAGCGGGCTGGCCTCGCGCACCAAGTCGTTGCCCCGGCTTTCCTCTTCGCCGGCGGAGAGCAGGCCCACGGTCGGCTCGGCCTGGCGCAGCATGTGGCGGCAGTAGAGCGTCCCCATGGCCGCGAACTGCAGCAGATGCCAGGGTTCGCATTCGGTGTTGGCGCCCACGTCCAGGAGCACGGTGGCGCCCCGAGGCGTCGGGACGGCCACGGCTAACGCGGGCCGCAGCACTCCAGGCAGGCGCTTGAGGTGCCCGAGCGCGGCGGTCACGGCCGCCCCGGAATGCCCGGCGGAGACCATGGCGGCGGCCCGGCCCTCGGCGACCAGCCGCGCGCAGGACAAGATGGAAGCGTCGGGCATGTCCCGGCAGGCGGCGGCCGGATCCGCGTCCATGGGGATGACCTGGGGGGCGTCGACGATCTCGAAGCGCCGGTCGCTGTGCGGGATGCCGCGGGCGGTGAGCTCGTTGCGGATGTCCGCTGCGGGCCCGACCAACAGGAATTCCAAGCCCCAGGCATTGGCCGCCGCGATGGCGCCCTCGATGTTGGGCGCCAAACCGGTGTCGCCGGCGGCGGCGTCGAGCGCGATCCGCATCAAGCCGCTACGGCTTCTGCTGTCCGCCCTCGCCATCCGCGGCCTTCTCCTTCTTCTTGGGCGCGATGACGAGCTGGCCGTTGTACCAGCCGCAACTGGGGCAGACGGTGTGCGGGGGGCGCAGGTTCTTGCAGTTGGGGCAGGCGGAAGCGGTCGTGTGGTCCAGGCGCCAGTTCTGGGCGCGGCGGCTGTCCCGGCGGGACCGAGTGTGCTTGCGTTTTGGGTTTGGCATATCTCTCCTGGTGCGAAATCTTCAGACTGCGCAGCCGCAGGCTTCGACGTTGCGGTTGGCCCCGCACTTCGGGCAGAGCCCCTTGCAGTCGCTCCGGCAGCGGGCGTGGTCGGGCAGGGCCAGGACCAGCGCCTGCCGCACCTCTTCCGTCGCGTCGAGGGTCGTCGCCCCCGCGGGCACCTCCCCCTCGACATTGGTGCGGAAACGCTGACGAGCCGGGCCCAGGCACCGGACGCAGGCGAGTTGCCACTCGCCCTCGACGGTGCCCGAGTATGCGGCCCCGGACCCGTGCCGTGCGACGCTCAACTGCACATCGAGCGGGCTGGTCAGGAGGACCGCGGAATCGGCCAGCAAAGGCTGCGTCTCAGCCGCTTCCAGGCGGCGCTCCAAGGCCACTACGGCCTGTTCACGCAACCCGATCAAGTCGAACTGCAAGTTGGTCATTTTAGCTACTTTCCGAGAGGAAAGTCAATTAAAACCGACAGTTTCCCGGATGAAGTACGGGGGCTTGTCCTTGATGTCGAAATAGACCCGGATGAGGATCTCGGCCACCAGGCCCAAGAGGAGCAGCTGGAGGCCGGCCAAGGCGAAGAAGATGGAGACCTGGAAGAGGGGTTGGTCCTTGACGAAGACGTGGTCGTGGAACTTGTGATACAGGGTGTAGGCGGCCATGAGGATGCCGATTCCGCACATGGCCAGGCCGCTGCCGCCGAAGAGGTAGATGGGCTTGGCCATGTAGGCGTCCATGAACTTGACGGTGATGAGGTCGAGGACGACCTTGAAGGTCCGGCCCAGGCCGTATTTGGAGACGCCTTGGGTGCGGGGCCGATGGTTGACCGGGACCTCGACGATGCGGGCGCCTAGGAAGCCGGCGAAGGCGGGGATGAAGCGGTGCATCTCGCCGTAGAGGCGGACGGACTTGAGGTACACGCTGCGGTAGAGCTTGAGAGTGCAGCCGTAGTCGTGCAGGCGCACGCCGGTGATCCAGGATATGAGGCCGTTGGCGATGCGCGAGGGCAGGATGCGGGTCAGTCCGGGGTCTTGGCGGTCCTTGCGCCAGCCGCTGACCACGTCGTAGCCTTCGCCGAACTTGGTCAGGAGCATGGGGATGTCGCGGGGGTCGTTCTGGCGGTCGGCGTCGAGCATGGCGATGATCTCGCCCTGGGCCTGGGCGATGCCGGCGGAGAGGGCGGCGGTCTGTCCGACGTTGCGCCCCAGGCGCAGGCCTTTGAAGCCGGGGTAGCGCTTGACCAGGGCCTGGATGCCGGCGTAGGAGGCGTCGGTGGAGCCGTCGTCTACGAGGATGACCTCGCAGGGCTTGTGGAGGCCCCCCAAGACGCCGGAGAGCTCCTCGCCGAGGCCGGGGAGGCTCTCTTCCTCGTTGTAGACGGGGATGATGACGCTCAGGTACGGCTTGGCTGTCGGGTCGGGCATCGGTTGAGGATTCTATCAAAAATCATGGAACCTTTTCCGGTCGGACTCGTATATGTAGTAGGACTTGCGGGGTAGTTCAACTGGTAGAACGACCGCCTGTCAATCGGAGGATGCGGGTTCGAGTCCCACCCCCGCAGGTCCGTCGTAAACCATGGGGATCCGGCACAGGCGGCGGCATGGTTTTAATTTTCATTGGCCCGGCACTTGACGGTCGGGGGTTTTGGTGCTATCCTGGATTTCGACAGGCGGCGAAGTTGAACTACCCCAGGCCCCGGGAAACCGGGGCCGTCGTCTTTAAGAAAGTTAAGCCCTGGCACCGAGCAGGCGCAGATAAAGCTCTTCCTGCTGCCGGACCATGCCGTCGATGTCGAACTCCTGGCCGATGGAAGCGGCTGCCGAGGCGCCCATCCTCTTGCGCAGGGCATCGTCCATGAGCAGGTCCTTGACGCGCTGGGCCAAGGCCGCGGCATCCCTCTGCGGCACCAGGACTCCGTTCTCTCCGTTGCGTATGAGGTCCTTGACCCCATCGGTGGCATAGCAGACCGGGACCACTCCCGACTTCATCGCCTCCACCAGCGCGCGCGGCAGGCCCTCCCATAAGGAAGTCAGCACGAACACATCCGAGGCCGCCAGAAGCTCCGCCACGTCCCGCCGCCAGCCCGGCAGCAGGAAGCGCGGCTTCAGTCCCCCCACGCCAGCCTCAAGCTCGCGGCGCAGCGGTCCATCACCAACGAAGACGAAGGCCGCGTCGGGTTGTGACTGAGCCACGATCCGGGCCGCGGTCAAGAAATCCTCTGGATTCTTCTGAGGCTTGAAATTCCCCACGCTCAGCACCAAGCGGGCATCCGGCTTAAGACCCAGGCTCTTCTTCTTCTCAGCCGCATCGCAGCGCGCCGGGAAATCCCCCAGCTTCACCCCGGAGCGGATGAGCACGTAGTCCTCGGGATTGCCCAAGCCATAGCCTTTGGCGGTGAACTCGTTTTCTCGGGACACGAACACCAAAGCCGTGGACAATGCGCCCGCCAGACGCTCAACCAAGACGTAAAGCCACTTCTTCGGCCAGGACTGGCCGTCATGGAAGCCGAAGCCGTGGAAAGTATGCACCACCACCGGCACGTCCGCTGCCCAGGCGGCCAGCCGACCCAATATCCCTGCCTTCGAGCTGTGCGTATGAACCACCGCCGGCTTCTCTTTAAGGAAAAGTCGGCGAAGTCCCAGGAAAGCCAGGAGGTCGCGCCAAGGATCTATCTCCCGGACCAGATTCTTCACGAACCTCCACCGCGGCCCGTCGTTCGGCCACGACTGCAGCTCCGAGTCCAGCACCCCCCCCGCGCCGCAGAGCAGCGACGCATCGAAGCGGCGTGGGTCGAGATGGCGCACCGTGTGCAAAGTGTTCTGCTGGGCCCCGCCCAGGTCCAGGCGGGTGATGAGGTGGACGACTCTGATCCGCTCGGGACTCACGGTTGCGGCTTCTTCTTTCCGCTCTCGGAAAGACCGGTCAGCTTCAGGGCCGGGAAGTAATGCGCCAGGATGTCCGGCCACCTGCGGCCCAGCCGCGCCTGGCCCAGCATGCCCGCGCGGCACAGTCCCACCCCGTGGCCGGTGCCCGCGCCCCAGATGATGAAGCGGTCCGCCTGCGCGCCCGCCATGAGCGGCTGCACCGTGAAGAGCGTCGAGCGCAAAGAGCCCGGCGAGAGCACGCTCGCCATCGCCTGTGCCCCCTCCAAGGTCAAGGAGCCGCGCGAGCCCACGACCTCCAGCACCCGCACCCGGCCCGTGGCCGTGCGCGCGCGCACGAGCAGCTGACGCACCGGCCCGATGTCGCGGCTGCGCTTGGCGCGCTCCGTGATGTCCGCGGCCGGGATGATGCGCATCCAGCGCGATTCCGCCGGCGCCGTCGTGCCGGTGGCCTCGCAGTAGCGGTCCGGCCCCGGATACTCGTGGGTCCAGAGCTCGAGCTTCTCCGGCGAATCCCCTATGGCCGCCGGATGCTCTCCGTCCGAGACCGAGACCATGGCTTCCGCGCCGGGCTCCTGCGCGGCCCGGCCGTCCTCCGTCACCCCCCCGCAGTCGTCGTGCTCCAGGGCCAGCGCCGCCGTCCCGTCCTTGGTCAGGGTGATGCCGGCCGTGGCCCGGACCGCAGCGGCCGCGTCCCGCATCTCCGCGCTGAGGCCCAGGTACTTCTGGCAGGCTTCCGAGTCGCAGATGTCCGCGCGCTCCGGGTTCCCGCCGGCGTGGGCTTTGAACCACAAGGCGCGGGAGCGCGACACCACGGCTTGGGCTTTGTACGCCTCGCTGTCGCTCTGCAGCGGCAGGGCCGCGGAGACCACGCCGTAGAGGTACTCCTCCAGGCCCACCACGTTGATCAGCTGGAAGCCGCCGGTCGCCGGCCTGACCTCCACCGCGCCGCGCACCTCCCGATCCCCCTGGTCGAAGCCAGCCCCGTCCGCGAAGCGCGCGCCCGAGAGCAGGACCGAGGCCGCCGGGCCGCCCGGGACGATACGGAAGCTCTGCGTGGTGGTGTGGACGATGTTGCGCGAGTCGTCGCGCAGTTCGACCAGGTCGTGCTCGGGCCGGAAATCGACCTCCCAACGGCGCAGGGCCTTGCCGCCGTCCTGGATCACCTCGCCCGACAAGGCCAGCACCTTGAAATCGGAGTTGGCCGTGAAATAGATGCGCGCCGCGGCGGCCGGGCGCCCGCCCGGAGCCGTGAACAGGCCCACGCGCAGCGCCGGCCCAGGCTCCGGCAGGGCCTCATCCGCGGCCGGCTGCGGCCCCAGCATGGGGCGCTCGATGCGCCGGATCCGCAGTTCCGACTCCGAATCTCCCTTGAGCGACGGCCTTAGCCTCTTGCTCTCCCGCGCGGCCCGGGGGTCGGCCGGGTCGCGGTCCAGCAGATTTTTGTACGAGTACCAGGCCTCCCGGTCCTTTCCGTCGTTGGCCTGCAGGCCGGCCAAGTCCTGCAGGCATTCCAGGTTCCTGTCATCGAGGCTCGCGCATTGGCGCAGGTAGGCCATGGCCCGGACCTTGTCGCCCAGGCTCGTCGCCGCTTGGGCCGCCTCATAGTTGGCCGCGGCCATGACGTATGGGCTCTTCAGGGCCGAGGTCTGATCGAAGGGGTTCTGCTCGAGCAGCGCCCGCAGGGGCGCCAGGGCCTGGCGGGGCTGGGCGGACATGAGGGCCGTCACGGCCAGGCCTAGTTGCGACTCGGCGCGGTCTGCGGTGGTGGCGGACCGGTCCGTTCCCCGGAGGAACGAGTCGCGGGCCTCGGGCAGGCGTCGCAAGGCGGCGTAGGCCCAGCCGAGCTGGTTCCAGACGAAGCCGCGGGCGTCAGGCTGCAGGGAGGCTTTGACCCAGGCGCTGAGCGCCTCGTCGTGGCGCCCCCGGTCGCGCGCGAGGATCGCCAGGTCAACGTCGGCCGCGCCGGCCGTCGCGGGGCCGCAGATGAGCAGGACGAGCGCCAAACCCCAGCCGTCCGCGCGCCTCATCGGCGGCCCTTGACCAGCGCGTGAGGCTGGCCCTCCCCTCGGCCGGGCACGTCCTCGGGCACCGCCTCCTCCTCCTCGGTCGCGGGGTAGAGCGGGGCGTATTTCACCTTCTTGTGGGGGACAGCGAGTTCTACTTCGGCGAGCAGGAGGACCGCTTTGCGGCGGGTGCGCGCGCTGTTGAGGGACAGGGTCGCGTCCGCCTTGCGCCGCAGGGCCGAAACGTCGAAGCCCTCGGCCTCGGCCTGGGCCAGCAGCGCCAGGACCCGATCGTGGCGGCGCACCAACTCGGACGAGTCGCGCTCATCCTTGAGCCGCATGATCTCCTCCCCGCCGGCGCCGGCCTGGCCTTGGGGCGGGTAGCGCCAATCACGGTACCAGCGCCGCGGGTATCCCTGTAGGCGACCGGCGGAGTAGATCACGGCGACCGCCGCCGCGGCCAGGGCCAGATTACGCCAAGTGCAGAGTTTGAGGAGCAGTTCCACGCTTCGACCACCGGTGAGATTCTACACTTTTCGGTGCTTTAACGAGCGGGATCGGGCGGTTCGTCCTTCTTGCGGTTACGAGGCGAGTCCGGCCCTTCCAGATCCTCGGGCAGACCTTCCGGCGCCTCGGGAAGCACCACACCTTCGGTCCCCCGCGGGGGCGGCGTCTTGTCGAGAGGGTTGATCTTGAGCAGGATCTTGTGGACGCGCAGCGGGATCGCGACCGTCTCCTTGGCCCAGGCCTCGATCTCCTGCGCCAGGAACCAGGCATCGATCTTGATTTCGGCGATCTTGATGTGGTTGTACGTCATCTGGATGGGCGCGAGCAAGGTCAGCACCTCCTGCTGGAACTGGCTGCCGCTGCGGCTGACCTTGATGGCCGCGTCTACGGCGTCCGGCTGGACTTCGGTGGTGCGCTCGACCTTGGCGAGCCAGGCGGGCACGAATTCGAAATCCCGGATGATGGTCTTGATGTCCCGGCGCAGGAGCTTCAGGTCGTCGGGGAAGTCCCGGTCCGGAGGCCTGACCTTGAGGCTGGTCTGGTTCTTGTACCAGGCCTCCAGGCGCTGGGCGCGGGCCTGGATCTCGTCGCAGCGGGCGTGCGTCGCCTTGAGCTTGGTGGTGAAATCGTCGAGCGTCTGCTGGGCCTGCTGAAGCCTTCTAGTCTGGTCCATTTTGCCACAATACCAAATTCCGCTGCCCTATGGCGCCCTGTGCGGCTGCGGTCACTCGAGGAGCTGGTCGAGGAGCTGGGCGTCGTCCGCCGGCTTGGCCGGCTTCTGTGCCCCTCCCGCGCGCTTCCGGGGCGCCTTGCGACCGGCCTTGCTCGTCTGCTTGGGAGCTGCGGCGGCCTCGTCTCCGCCAGCGGCCGGCTCTTGGGCTGCGCCGGATCCGGCGACGGCCGCCGGCGGCCCGCCGACCGCTTCTGCGCCCGCGACGGGTAGGCCGCTGGCCAACGCCTTCGGTTTGACGCGGACCTTCTGGCTCTTGCCGGCGGGGGCCGGCGGCTCGCCGAAGAGGAGGGCTTTGGCCGCAGCGTCGCCGTTGTATGGCGCCACGGTCTTCGCTCCGAGATCGGCTTGGAACATGTAGACGGCCTGCTTGCCGGTCCCGGGCTCGCTGCCGTAGAAGTTCACCTGGAAGGTCCCCTCACCCAGCTTCTCGGCCATCCAGGAGAGCGCCGGATTGCCTCCCGGAGCGGCGGACGCCTCCAGGCGTTGGCCCACGAGCGTGGCCTTGTCGCTGCTCGGCCAGCTCTTCACCAGATCGATGGCACCTTGTTTGAGCTTGTCGAGTTGGGCCTCGGGAGAAGGCGCTTGGGGCGTGATCTCGGCCGGCGGAGGCAGCGGGGTGCTCGCGGCCGGGTTGGCGCGGCGCGGCGGGGCTTTGAGTCCCGGGATGAGCCCGGCCTGGAAGGCCAGCACGCCTCCGGCGACGAGCCCGAAGCATACCAAGGACATGACCAGGCCTTTCTTCCCCGATTTCGGCTTGACCGGGCCAGCGGCGATGTCGACGATGGCCGGCTTGGGGGCCGCGCCAGCCTTGACGGGCGCCGGGGCGACAGGCGCCGGAGCGCTGGGAACCGGGGCGGTGGGCGCTAGGCTCGGCAGCAGCGAGGGCGGTGCCAACGGAGCGCCGCTCTTGGCGGGCGAGGAGAACAGCGCCCCTCCCTTAGGGAAGTCCGACTTTGGGGCGGCGCCGGAGGCGGCCCCGCCGAAAGAGGAGGCCAGGGCGGGCGCGGCTGGTTGTGCGGGGAAGAGCGGCGCGGGCGGCGCGGCCAGCGCCGGAGGCGTCGCATCGAGCCGAAGTGGCGGCGGCCCGTCGAGACTGACCGGCACCGGCACAGGCCCCGGCGCCGCCGGCGACGGAGGCAAGGGCGCCGGCGCGGGGAATCTCTCGATGACGGGCGGCGGCTCGGCAGCGCGGTCGTCCTGACGGGCGAAAGGGGATGCGCCGGGCGTCATGGACGGTGCGGCGGGATCCTGGAGCGCAGGCGAAGGCATGGGCTGGAGCGGCTCCGGCTTGGCGGGCCCCGCGATCGAGGGCAGCGCGGGGGCGGCGGCCCGCTGGGACTTGAGGTGCGCGATGTCCTCCATGAGGTCCGCGACGGTCTGACGCTGCTTCTCCAGTGACGACTCGATGTCCTTGACCGAGCCGCTCACGCCGGAGATGGAGGTCTTGACCTCCTGGACCGTGGACTCGACGCCGTGCACGGCGTCCTCAACGCCTTTGATGTCGCTTTCCACGGACTTGACCTCGGTCTCGACCGACTTCTCCGCGGCCACAGCGGTGTCGATGGCATCGCGCAGTTGGGCCACGGCGGCCAGCCTCTGCTCGAACTCGCCGAGCTTCCCCTGCAGGTCGACTTCGATGCCTTTGCGCACGTCGATTTCCCGGTGCAGGCTGAGCAGTTCGGTCTCTTTGGACTGCAGCCCCTCCTGTAGCTGGGCCATGGTGCTTTCCAGGAGCGCGACCTTCTCCTGAAGACTGCCGAGCGCGGCCAGGTCCTTGAGCGTCGGCTCCGGCGGCAGGCCGGCGTAGACGGCGCTCGCTGGAGAGCTGCTCTTCCCCGCCGTGGCCAACTGGGAGGCCTTGACCAATGAGATGGAGAGTCCGGGCACCATTCCGGCGCGCTGCCAATCCCCCATCCTGGTGCCCTTGCGACCCTCGGGGCAGACCAAGGCCTCTGCGGAATATCCGGGCAGCTGCGCGAGGTCGTCGGCGTCGAGCGGCCCGCAGACCTCGTTGTTCTGGAATATCCAATATTTCATAGCTGAGCTCTTGGCTGACCCATCGCTGGGATGAACGGTCCTCGGCGCTCCGTCAATTATATCAGCGGTCTGGAAAAAATCAATGACAAATTTGTTAAATCCCTGGAAGGAGCGCAAGTTGCATTCCAGGCCGTGCCATTGCTATAATCCTGACTGCGGGCTATTAGCTCAATTGGTAGAGCAGGACCCTCTTAAGGTCAAGGTTATAGGTTCGAGTCCTATATAGCCCAGATTTTGGCTCGCCAGGCTCAGGACCGATCGGTCAGACTCTGATCTGGCCTTCGGTCCTGGATTTTTTCGGGGCGGGTGGCGGAACTGGCAGACGCGCACGGCTTAGGACCGTGTGCCGCAAGGCATGGGGGTTCAAGTCCCCCCCCGCCCAGACCGCCCGCTCCATAGGGAGGATTCATGGGACTCTTCACGACTTCGGACAAGGTCCGGTTCAAGCTGGTCAAGGAGGACGCCTGCACGGCCACGTTCTCCGTCGAGGTCCCGGCCGCCCAGGTGGAGGCCGAGAGCCATAACGCCCTGCTGCGCTTCCAGCAGCGCGCGCGCCTGCCGGGCTTCCGGCCGGGCAAGGCCCCCTTGGACATGGTCCGGCAGCAGTTCGGCGCCCATCTACAGGAAGAGGTCATAGATCACTTCGCGCGCAAGCACGTGCCGGAAGCCTTGCGCGAGCTCAAGCTCAGCCCCGTCGCCGCCCCGGTCATCACGGACGTCTCCCGGGAGGCCGGCAAGCCCCTGCAGTTCCAGATCCGGGTGGAGGTCCCGCCCCGCGTCGCGCCCAAGGATTATGCCGGTATCAAGCTGACCCGGCAGGCCTATCCGGCCACGGACGAGCTGGCCGCGGCCCGGCTGGAGGAGTTGCGCGAGGCCCATGCCCGTCTCGACCCGGCGGCCGAAGAGTCGGTCGGCAAGGCCCACTACGTGGTCGTCGACTACTCCGCCTCCCGCAACGGCAAGCCGCTGCCCGACGCCAAGGGCGCGGGCGAGCTCGTCGACATGTCCTCCGAGCAGACCGTGGCCGGCCTGAGCGAAGGACTGCTGGGCCTCAAGCGCGGCGAGGGCAAGGCGATCTCCGTCAAGCTCGGCGGCCAGGATACCGTGCTCAACGTCACCGTCAAGGAGATCAAGACCAAGATCCTGCCTCCCCTGGACGCGGATTTCGCCAAGGACATGGGCTTCGAGACCCTCGACGAACTCAAGGCCAAGCTCAAGGAGGTCATCGCCGAGGAGGGCCGCACGCGCACCGAGCGGGAGCTCGCCGAACAGCTGGAGGCCGGCCTCCTGAAATCCAACCGCATCCCGGTGCCACCGTCTTTGGTAGAGGCCCAGCTCGATCATATGCTCGAGCGTCTGCAGCGCCAGCTCCTCGGCGGCCGCGGCGAGTTCTCCGCCAAGCAGCTCGAGGAGCTCAAGACCAAGCTCCGGCCGCAGGCCGAGGACCGCGTGCGCATCTCCCTGCTCCTGCCCGCCATCGCGCAGCGTGAGAAGCTCGAGGTGGCCGAAGCGGAGGTGCAGGCCGAGTTGGAGAAGAGCCTCGCCGCCGCGGAGACCGAGGAGAAGAAGACGGACGTCCGCGAGGCCTTCCGCTCGCGCCGCGACGAGATCCTGGGCATGCTGCGAGACCGCAAGACCCTGGATTTCCTGCGCGCCAAGGCCGCCGTGACCGACAAATGCTGATACCAACGATCCTGGAGCGCTGGAACCAGGGCGCGGCCATCGGCTACGACATCTTCTCGCGCCTTCTGAAGGACCGCATCGTCTTCGCCGGAGGCGACGAGGGCGCGGTGACCACGGACTCCGCCAACCTCCTCATCTCCCAACTGCTCTACCTCAACGGGGAGGACCCGGAGAAGGACATCAGCCTTTACATCAACTCCCCGGGCGGCATGGTCTCCGCGGGCCTGGCCGTCTACGACACCATGCAGTACATCAAGGCACCCATCTCGACGATGTGCATGGGCATGGCCATGTCCTTTGGAGCCGTGCTCCTGGCCGCGGGGACCAAGGGCAAGCGCTTCATCCTGCCCCGGGCCCGGGTCATGATCCACCAGCCCCTCATCCGCGGCGGCCTCTCCGGTCAGGCCTCGGACATCATCATCGAGGCCGAGGAGATGACGAAGACCAAGGACAAGCTCGCCGCCATCTTGCACAAACACACCGGCCAACCCCTGGCCAAGCTGACCCAGGACATGGAGCGCAACTACTACATGTCGGCGGAGGAAGCCCAGGCTTACGGCATCGTGGATCACCTCCTGCCGGCCCGCAAGCCATGAGCGTGGAGCCCGCCGCCAAACGCCCGGCGCGCCTGCCGCTGTTGGCGGTGCGCGACCTGGTGGTCTTCCCGCACATGGTCCTGCCCCTCTCCGTGGGCCGGGTCAAGTCCATCAAGGCCCTGGAAGCGGCCATGGGCGGCAGCGGCAAGCTCCTGGCCGTGGTGGCCCAGAAGGACGTGACCGTCGAAGACCCCCAGCCCTCGGACGTCTTCGCCGCCGGGGTGCTCTGCGAGGTGGTCCAGTACCTCAAGATGCCGGACGGCACGCTCAAGGTGTTCCTACAGGGGCTGGCGCGGCTGACGACCGGCCGCCTGGAGTTCGCCGCGGAGCGGGGGTACTGGGAGGCCGAGCTGGACTATCCAGAGGTCCCGGAGCCGGTGACGCCGGAGATCCAGGCCCTGATGCGCCACGTCGTGGAGACGGCGGAACAGCACTTCAAGCTCAGCCGACGCGGCGGCGCCGACGCCTTGGGCGTGCTGGCGAACCTCACGGACCCCTCGCAGCTCGCCGACACCGTGGCGGCGCATGCCGTGGTCAAGAACCCCGACCGCCAAGCCCTCCTCGATGTGCTGCGGCCCTCGGAGCGGCTGCTCAAGCTCCTGGAGTTCCTGAAAGCCGACATCGAGATCCTGACTTTGGAGCGCAAGATCCACACCCGGGTCAAGAGCCAGATCGAGAAGAGTCAGAAGGAGTACTACCTGACGGAGCAGATGAAGGCCATCCAGAAGGAGCTCCGCCAGAAGGACGATTTCGCCCAGGAGATCGAGGACCTGCGCAAGGCCATACAGGCCGCGGGCATGCCCAAGGCCGCGCTGGAGGCCTCCCTCAAGGAAGCGGCGCGCCTCGAGAAGATGATGCCCTACTCCCCGGAGTCCACGGTGGCGCGGACCTACCTCGACTGGATGACCGGCCTGCCCTGGTCCAAGCGCACCCGCGACGCGCTCGACATCCCGCGCGCCGCCGCCATCCTCGACGAGGACCACTATGACCTCAAGAGGATCAAGGACCGCATCCTCGAGCATCTCGCGGTCTGCCGGCTGGCCAAGGGATTGCGCGGCCCCATCCTCTGCTTCGTGGGCGCGCCGGGCACGGGCAAGACCTCCATCGGCCGCTCCATCGCGCGCTGCATGAACCGCAAGTTCGTCCGCCTCTCTTTGGGCGGCGTGCGCGACGAGGCCGAGATCCGGGGCCACCGCCGGACCTACATCGGCTCCTTGCCCGGCCGCATCATCCAGTGCCTGCGCAAGGCCGGCAGCCGCAACCCCCTCTTCCTTCTCGACGAGGTGGACAAGATGGGCATGGATTGGCGCGGCGACCCGGCCGCGGCCCTCCTGGAGGTCCTCGACCCGGAGCAGAACTCCACCTTCCTGGACCACTATCTCGACGTCGAGTTCGACCTTTCCCAGGTCCTCTTCATCTGCACCGCCAACACCTTGGAGGGCATCCCGGTCCCCCTGCAGGACCGCATGGAGATCCTGCGCTTCTCCGGCTACACGCACAAGGAGAAGCTCCACATCGCGCGGACCTTCCTGCTGCCCCGCCAGCTCAAGGAGCACGGCTTGAAGCCCGGGCAGCTGACTGTGAGCGACGCGGCCGTCGTGCGCGCCATCGAGGATTACACGTCCGAGGCGGGCGTGCGCAGCCTCGACCGGGAGATGGCCAGCCTGGCGCGCAAGGCGGCCAAGCGTTTTGCCTCGGGTGACGCCGGCCCGGTCCGGGTCGAAGCCGACAACCTCCACGACATCCTGGGCGTGCCCAAGTTCCACCATGACCGGAGGACCTTCAACGCGCTGGGCGTGGCCACGGGGTTGGCCTGGACCGAGGTCGGCGGCGTGACCATGGCGGTGGAAGCCGTGACCGTGCCGGGCAAAGGAGAGCTCAAGCTCACCGGCAAGCTCGGCCAGGTCATGTCCGAATCCGGCCAGGCCGCGTTCTCCTACGTCAAGTCTCTGGCCCAGTCCTTGGGCGCGGCCCCGGATGCCTTCAAGGACGCGGACTACCACGTGCACGTGCCCGAGGGCGCCACCCCCAAGGACGGCCCTTCGGCCGGAGTCGCCATCGCGACGGCCCTGGCCAGCCTGGTCTCCGGCCGGCCGGTGCTTCCCGGCGTGGCCATGACCGGGGAGATCACGTTGCGGGGCCGGGTCCTGCCCATCGGCGGCCTCAAGGAGAAGACCTTGGCTGCCCACCGCGACGGGATCAAGACCGTGCTCTACCCCGATGGCAACCAGAAGGACCTCGAGGACATCCCGGAGGACGTGCTCGCGGAGCTGAAGATGCTCCCCATCTCTCACTTCCGCGAGGTCCTGGAGCTGGCCCTGGCCCCGGCTGCGCAGGCCGGAGCGCTCCCCGGTGCCGTGCGCGGCGCCGATCATGACGCCTCGGCCTCCATTCCCGCGCAGTCGTGAGGCCCTGATGCCCGAGGCCCCGGCCCTGGAGTTCCGCTCGGTCACCAAGACCTACCTCCGCTCGCATCTCGGGCGCACCACGCGCAGCCGCGGCATCGTCGACCTGGATTGGACCGTCCCGGAGGGAGAGTCCTTCGGCCTGCTGGGCCTCAACGGCAGCGGCAAGACGACGACTTTCAAGCTGGCCCTGGGCCTGCTGCGGCCGACCTCGGGCGAGGTCCGCATCCTAGGCCGCTCTCCCGCCGACGCCGTGGCTTTGGCGGCAGTGGGGTTCCTCCCGGAGCTGCCCTATTTCTACCCCTTCTTGACGCCCCGCGAGGCCCTGCGCCTCTACGGCCGGCTCTCCGGCCTGCACGAGGGCGAACTGCCGGACCGCATCTCCCGGACCTTGCGCCTGGTGGGGCTCGCCGAGCACGGGAGCCGGCGCATGGGAGAGTTTTCCAAGGGCATGGTCCAGCGGGTTGGCTTGGCCCAAGCCGTCCTGCACGACCCTCAGCTCATCATCCTCGATGAGCCGGTCAGCGGGTTGGATCCTCTGGCCGTCAAGGAGTTCCGCGAGCTCCTCGCGGAGCTGCGCGGCCGGGGCAAGACCTTGGTCGTCTCCTCCCACAGCATCTCGGAGCTGGAGAAGATCTGCGACAGGGTGGGGATTCTCAAGGAAGGCCGCCTGGTGCGAGTCATCGCCCACCGCGAATGGGAGGCCGCCTCCGAGGGGCTCGAAGGGCTCTTCGTGGAAACAGTGATATGAGGAACATCGCCATACTCGCTTTGACCGGCTGGCAGGAGAACCTGCGCCGCCGGTTCTATCTCCTCTCCTTGGCCTTCGCCGGCGTGTTCCTCTATATGAGCTTGATCCTGGGCGTGCTGGCGGTGGAGCAGGAGAACCGGGTCCTGCTCGACTTCGGCCTGGGCTTCATCGAGCTCATGGGCTTGGCCGGCGCCCTTTACGGCTCCACCACCATCGTGCTGCGCGAGATGGAGACCAAGACCGTCTATCTGGTCCTGACCCGGCCGGTGGGCCGCGGCGAGTACATCCTGGGACGCTTCCTGGGCCTCATGCTCTCGGTGCTGGCGTCCATGGCGCTCATGGCGGCTTTCCACCTCTGCATCCTGTGGGCGAAAGGCTGGCGCGGTCCCGAGCCTTATGCCGCGGCCTTCCTGGGAGCGTACTTGAAGGTGCTGGTCACGGCCGCTTTGACCACGTTCGTGGCGCTCTTCTCATCCTCGGCCTTGACCGCGGGAGTCATCTCTTGCGTGGCCTGGACCTTGGGACATTTCCTCCCGGAGATCCGCTTCCTCGTCAGCCATGGGGCCTCCCGGGCCGCGGTCGCGCCTCTCTTCGCGCTCTCCTATGTCGTGCCCGACCTGCAGCTCTTCAACCTTCGCGATCGCGTCGCCGCCGTCTCTTTGGCCGCGCCGGAGGCGGGCCTGGCCTGGTGGCTGGGCTATGCGGCCATCTACAGCGCCGTGTGGCTGGCTTTAGCGTGGGGGCTGCTGCGCCGCAAGGAGTTCTGACCTTGCGCTCTTTGCTGGCCGTCTGCGCCGCCTGCGCGGTCCTCAATGCCGCCTCTCTGCGGCTGCACCCGGCTCCCTGGCCTCTGCGGCAGGGCCTCGGCCCGGACTCGGCCTTGGAGACCGCGGGCTTGGTCTCCCTGGGCATGCGGCGGCTGGCGGCCGACCTGGGGCTGGTCCGGCTCCTCATCTACTACGGCACGGCCGAAGACGGGGAGCCTGAAGACGAGGCCCAGCATCACTCCCATCTCGGTCCCGCCCATCCGGAGCTGTCGTTGGGCGGCGGTCGCTATCCGGAACTGGGCCCGCGGGCCCTGCGCATCCTCGACGCGGATCCCGCCTTCAGCTACGCCGCGCTCTTGGCCGCTGGGTCCCTGGCCTTCAACCTGCACCGGCCGGAGGAGGCCTTGCGGGTGCTGGATTACGCCCTCAGCCGCGATCCCCGCAACTCCCAGTTCCATGCCTACGTCGCGGCCATCGGGTTCCATCGTCACGGCGACGCGAAGGGCGTCATCAGCCGGCTGGAGCCGGTCCTGGGCGCTGCTGACTGCCCCGTCATGATCAAACATTTGGTGGCCTATCTCTATGCCGAGGCCGGACAGCGCCGGAAGGCCCTGGCCCTCTACCGCGAGATCCGCGAAACGAGCAAGGACGCGGGCTATCGCCGCATGGCCGAGGCGGCTCTGGGGCGGCTCGAAGACCGGCGTCCGCGCTGAGCGGCGAGGGGCACGCACCGCCGCGCGAAAATCTGCTATCCTATCCTCGACCCATGTCCAAGCGTTGCCCTTCCTGCCGCACCGAGGTCGCCGACGACGCGCGCGTCTGTCCGAACTGCCCATGGGAGTTCCCTGAAGAGGAGGCGGATAATCCCCCGCCGGCGGCGGTCGCCCAGAGTTGGTCCCCCCTCCCCTTGGTCATCACCGGGGTCGTGGCGGCCGCGATCGGCCTGGGCTGGTACTTCGTCGTGAAAGTCTACCATGAGGAGACCACCGAACCGACGACCCTCCCGCCGGCCGCCGCAGTCCCCGCTCCGCCGGCCCCGGCGCCGGAGCCGGCGCTGGAGCCTGTGACGACGAAGCCGGCCGCGCCCGTGTCCACCAAGCCGGGCAAGGCGGTCGCGAAGGAAGAGGGGGCGGAGGAGCCGGTCCAGACCGTGACGGTCGTCAAGGAGGCCCACCAGCCCCCGCCGAAGAAGGTCAAGCCGGTCAAGGAGTGGAAGCTGCGGGGCTTTGTCTACGACCTAGTCACACTGCAGCCGGTCCCGCGCTGCAAGATCACCCTCTCGGACGTCGACACCAACGCGAATTTCGAGACCGCGACGGACGCCAGCGGCCGTTACCGGGCCATCCTGCCGCCGCTGCCGGAGCGCGGCTACCTCATTGAGATCTCCGCCTCCGGCTACGTCAAAGCCTACCTCGACCCCGGCACCGAAGGGGTACGCAATAAGCCGGCCGGACAGCGCCAGGACCTCTGCAAGGAGTTGGGCCCCGCGGTCCTGCAGCCCGCCAGCCTCCAGCCGCACGGCGCCGACCCGCTGGTGACGGACTTCTTCATCGCCCCCGTCAACTGCAAGTAGCCGCCTTCAGGGCTGCGCGGTCTCGGACTTGTCGAAGGGCCGGTCCAGGAGCTTGAGCACGGCGTCGCGATAGGCTCGCTTGGCGTCCTCGCGCCGCGCGCCGGTCTCGTAGCCCACGGTGTAAACGGCGCGGTCCTCGTCCGGGTGGAGCCAGGGCAGCTCCGAGCCGACCAAGGCCAAGGCCAGGCTGACCGGCGCCGGCCGGCCCGCGTTGAGTTTCGCGACGCGCTCCGCCACGACGCCGGCCTCGCAGTCCACTGTGTCGACCCCGCGCTGGCGGGCTGAGGCCAGCCATTCGCTGGTCACGAACAACGGGCTGGCCACGCTCTGGTGTCTGCCGCTGCGGCTGCGGCGCAGGGGCAGAGCGTTGCGCAGCGGGACGGGACCGCCCTCGGAGTCGAGGAACTCTTGGGGGACGAAGAGCCGGTCGGCGCCGGCACCGCCCGCCACCACAGACGCCGGCCCAGCGTAATAGAGGCTCTGCGCTCCCCGGTGGACCAGCTCTTCGAGCGCCAGCGCCGAGATCTCCCCGAAACCCGTGCTGCGGCATTCCACGACGACGGTGACGCCGGCCGGCAGGTCGTAATAGGACAGGCGCCAGTAGTCGTTCTCGTAGCGACCCAGGAGGCGGGCCTCCAGGGGCTTCTCGAACAGATACGGGTAGCCCATGACCACATTGCGGGCCGCGTAGGGGATGGTCCTCAGGAGTTCCCGGATGGCTGCGACCCCGGGATGAGTGAAGGAGCACTGGGCGCACTGCAGGGTGCGGACCAAGCCGCCGCCTGGTCCCGCGCCGCCCTCGAGCAGGTCGTACTGAGCGCGCAGGTGCCGGAAGTAGTCCCGGCCGAAGAAGCCGCAATACACCAGCCGCGGCCGAAGCTCCCCCTCCGGAGCCAGGACATAGGCTTGCTTGGAGTAGCTGATGTAGGGAGCCCGCAGGCGATAGAAGACGCGGTAGCCCATCCGCCAGTAGAGAGGCAGGAGGTCCCGGAAATCGCCGAGGTAGAAATCGATGCTCCAGCGGCGCCGGGTCAGCAGCGGCCCGGTGGAGCCGAATCGGCGCTGCGCGGCGGCGAGCGGCTCACGGATGGTCTGGGTGCCGAGCAGGTTTCCCTCCACGTCCGCGCCGACCCCGGCCTCGGCGATGAAGCCCGCGGAGCGGGCCGCCGGCCGGCCCACGCGCAGCTTTGCCAGCGGCGGCCCCGGGCGCAGGCTGTGATATCGGCGCACCTCGCCGATGAGCCGGTCGATCTCGCGGGACTGCGAAGGATGGTAGCGCACCAGAACGCTGCGGAAGCCCGCCAGGATATCCGAATCCGGGTTAAGGTCGGCTTCCACGTCCCGGATGGCTTCGTCGGCGGTATGGTCGAGCAGGACCTTGACGCCCGGCAGGCCCAGCCATTCGCATTGGCGCTTGAGTTCGCTGGCCAGGAGCGGCAGGCTCTCCTTTTGGATGTTGAGCACCAGCAGGGCGATCTCCGGATCGTAGACCCGGCGCTGCCCGTCGGAGCGCGGCGCGGCGGCGGCCGTGCGCGGGGCCGCCGCCAGCAGCCAGAGCGCGCCGAGCCTGAGCCAGGTCGCGCCGCGCGAGGGCATGTGCTAGGGCAGGCCGAAGGCGGCGGCGACCTCCGCGAGCGGGAGCTCCGTCGCTCCTGCGGGGACGCCGGAGACCTCGTTGAGGATGAGCCCCTTGTCGTCGCTGACGAAGAAATGCGGGACGCCTCCGACCGCCAAGGCGTCGTGAACGTCGAGCAAAGTGTCCGGGCCGAAGACCCGGGCATAATCGCGCAGGGCCGCCAGAGCGTCCTTCCCCACCACGAAGCGAGTCTCCACGCCGCGCGTCCCGAGGTAGCTCCGCAGGGCGATGAGCATCGGTGTGCTTTCCCGGCAATAATGGCACCACGGCGCGACGTAGACCGTCAGGCATTTCCGGGCCCCGCAGGCCGAGAGCGAAGGGCTCTGCTGGGCCGCGTAGGTGGGCAGCCTGAGGTCGGGGAGCCGGTCACCCTCCCCGGAGCGGGCGCAGGCCGCCAGCAGGCCGGCGCAGAGAGCGGATAGGACCGCAAGGCTTATCCTCATCGATCCCATTCTACCATTTTGGCTTTCCCGTCACGGGCGGGCCGCAGATAAGCCTCGCGCGCCGCTAAGGCCCGGGGCCCGCGCGCCGGGCTTCCAGCTCCTCCCAGCGCCTGAACAGGGCGTCGACCTTGGCGTTGGCCGCCTCGAGGTCCTCCTGCCGCTTCATGAGCTCGGCCGCGTCGCTGGCCACGGCGGGGTCGTCCAGGGCCGCGCGCGCCGCCGCAGTCCGCGCCTCCGCCGCGGCGATGGCGGACTCCATGCCCCGAAGCTCTTTGGCTTCCCTCGCGGAGAGTCCTGGCCGGCGCTCGGTCAGGGCGGCCGCGGCCCGGCCGCGCGGCGCAGGCGCTTCTTCCTGCGCCGCCTTCCAGTCCTCCCATTGCGAGAGTTCGGCGAAAAAACGGGCTTGGCCCCGGCCGTCGAGCGCCAGGATGCGCCGGCTGACCCGGTCCAATAGGTAGCGGTCGTGGGTCACCAGCACCAGGGCCCCCGCGAATTCCTGCATGCTGGACTCCAGGACCTCCAGCGATCGGAGATCGAGGTCATTGGTGGGCTCGTCGAGCAGGAGCAGGTCGGCGGGCCTGAGCATGAGCCGGGCGATCAGCACGCGCGCCTGCTCGCCGCCGGAGAGCCGGCTCAGCGGCATATCGAGCTGCTCCTGGCGGAACAGGAAGCGGGAGGCCCAGCCCCGCACATGGATGCGGCTGCCCTTGTACAACACGTGCTCTCCGTTCTCGCAGAGCGCCCGGTGCAGGCTGAGGCTCAGGTCGAGCTGATCGCGATGCTGGTCGAAGGTCACGACCTGCAGCGCTTCGGCCTGAAAGAGCGCGCCCGAGTCCGGCGCCAGTTGAGCGGCCAGCAGCCTGAGCAAGGTGGTCTTGCCGCTGCCGTTGGCTCCGATCAAGCCCAGCTTGTCCCCGGGCCGCAACGTGAGGTCCAGCGGGCCGAAGAGCTTGCGGCCCCCCATGGCCTTCGCAAGGCCCCGGGCCTCGACCAGGCGCTTGGTCCGGCGCTCGCTGCTCGAGAAATCGATGTCCGCGGCGCGGCCCTGGGCGTTGCGGTATTCCAGGTCGGAGAGCTCGTCGATCAACTCTCCGGCCCGGTCGATGCGGGCCTGCTGCTTCGTGGTGCGGGCCTTGGGGCCGCGGCGCAGCCAGGCGATCTCGCCGCGGACGATGTTGCGCATCGAATCCTCCCGCGCGGACTGGGCGCTGAAAAGCGCCTCGCGGTTCTCCAGGAAGCGGCTGTAGTTGCCCGGGCTGCTGAAATGCCCCTGCGCGTAGCGCGAGTCGAGCTCGATGACGCGGTTGCAGACTCGCTCCAGGAAGCGGCGGTCATGGGTGACCACCAAAAAAGAGAACTTCAGGCCGCAGAGGAAGCGCTCCAGCCAGAGCACGCCTTCGAGGTCGAGGTGGTTGGTGGGCTCGTCGAGGAGCATCAGGTCCGGCGCGCGCACGACCTGGGCGAGTATGGCCAGACGCTTGCGCCAGCCGCCGGAGAGCCCCGCGACCTGCTGGCCGGGATCCTGGAATCCCGATTCGGCGAGCCCGGCCTCTGCGCGCATGTCGATCTCGTAGTCCTGCAGCCCGAGCCCCTGCAGGGCCTGGACCAGCTCATCGCGTACGCTCCAGCCCGCGCGCGCCGGCGCGAAACGGTCCTGCTGGTCCAGGTAGCCCGAGCGCAGGCCGCGCCGGGCGGACAGGGTCCCCTGGTCCGGGCTTTCCAGGCCTGCGAGGATCCTGAGCAGCGTGGATTTCCCCGCGCCGTTCGGGCCGATAAGGCCGGTGCGTTCTCCATCGATGAGGCCGAAGGACAGGCCCGTGAAGAGCGGACGGGAGCCGAAACTCTTGGAGAGGTCCTGGCAGCTCAGTAGTATGGCCACTAGGACAGGGCGGCGAGGATCTCCGCCAGCGGGATCAGGGCGAAGCCGGTGACGCGGTCCGACATCCCATAGGGCAGGACCAGTTGGCCGCCGTGCACGAGCGCGCCGCAGGTGTAGAGGACGTTGGGCACGTAGCCTTCCCGCTCGATGCCTTCGGGGCGCATCAGGGGTTGGCGCAGGCGGCCGATCACCTTGGAGGGGTCCTTGCGGTCCAGAAGGAACGCGCCGAGGCAATACTTCCGCATGGGGCCCACGCCGTGGCTCAAGACCAGCCAACCCGCCTCCGTCTCGACGGGACAGCCGCAGTTCCCCGTCTTGATGAACTCCCAGGGATGGCGGGGAGAGAGGAGAAGGCTGGCTTCGTTCCAAAAATGCACGTTGTCGGAGTACATCAGATAGATGTTCTCCCCGTCCTGCCGGGAGAGCATGGCGAAGCGTCCGCCGATCTTGCGCGGGAAGAGAGCCATCCCCTTGTTGCGCACGCCGGGGCCGTTCAAGGTGGAGAACTTGAAGTGCCGGAAGTCCTCCGTGGCGAACAACTGCGGCAGGACGTTGCGCCCGTCGTAGGCGGTGTAGGTGGCGTAATAGGCCGTTTTCCCCGCATCGTCTTGATGCGCCGTCAGACGCACGTCCTCCAGTCCGTTGCTCTGCATGGGAGTTACGGGGAAGATGATCCTCTCGGAAAGCTCCTGCTCCGGCGGGAACCGGATCTCGTAGTTGGATTGCGCTAAGAGCCAAAGTCCCTTGGCGGTCTCGTGGTCTCCGATCTTTTGGCCGGGCGCCGTCTCGCGAAGGACTTCCTTGAGCCCCTTCTTGAGGTCTTTGATGGTGAAAAAATCCCCCAGCCGGCCCAGCACGCGCTGCACCCACTCCCCGGCCAGGCCCATCTCCGCGGCCTTCCGCCCGAAGAGGTCCTTGTGGTAGGTCGAGTTCTCGATCAGCTCGGGTTCGGTCAAGAACCGCGAGGCCGGGTCCACGGCGATGCCGTTGTGGGCGTCGATGACTCCGCTGCGGAAAGAGATGGAGGAGATGTGCCCCTCTCCAGTCGAGCGGAGGCTCAAGAGGAAGCGCAGGCTCCCCTTGGGCAGCCGCGATTGGTCCGGATGAGGCAGGATGGAGGGGTTGAAGAGCGCCGCGGATTCAGGCGAATACTCGAGCATGAAATAAGAGCCGATCAAGAGCCTGCGCTCCGGCGAGAGCTCGCGGCCCGGGGGCAGGAAATGCTCCAGGTAGTGGAATCTCCTCAGGAGGCGCTTGGTCAGCCAGCGATGGCGGGAGGAGAACTCCGCTAGGACCGGGGCCAGGACGCTCCGGACTTCCTGCTCCGGAAGCGCCAGGACCCGGCGGATGATCCTGACGTATTCCTCGTCGGATGCGAAGCCCAGGTGCCGCAGGACCACCCGGGTCTGGTCGGGCATGAGCCGGACCTCGGTGCGGCGGACGCTGATATTCTGGGGAACACCGGGACGTCGTTTCATCTCGATGGCAGCGAGGCCGGGCTCTTGAAGGCGGCCATCTCGTTGTGGATCTGCTGCATCTCCGCCAACGAGACGAGGAACGCCAATGTGGACTCGGCGCCCTGGTTCTGGTTCACCCGGTCCAAGTGCAGGCCATCCCGGCATCCGCCGGTATTGGCGTCATAGAGGAACAGGCCCAGGTCGTTGCGCCCCAGGAACCAGTCGAAGGCGCGGCGCGCTTGGCTGAACCAGTAATCGTCCGAGGTGCAGCGATAGGCCTCCAGACAGGCCGACACCATGGCCTGGGCTTCGATGGGCTGTTGGTCGAAAAGGGCGCGCTGCCCGCCGCGCTTGTAGAAGCCATTGGAGCCGATGGGCCGGAAATAGCCCCCTTCGGCGGTCTGGATCTTGGCCAGCCAGCGCAGGGTATTCAGGCCCCGTTCGAGCACGTCGGGCCGGGCGGTCCACCGGCCGCTCAGGATCAGCGCATGGGAAAGCTGAGCGTTCATGTAGGTGACCGCATCCTCGAACCATGGCCACTCCGGCGTGGCGGTGCGCTCGTGGAGCCCCATCAAAAGGTCCGTCAGGGTGGCCCGCACCTGGCTCACCTGCCGGTCTCCATTGAACCGGCGCAGGTATTCCTGGGCGCCGATCAAGGCCAGGGCCCAGGCGCGGGGCGAGCTGAAGCCCGTGACCGGAGACAACGCTTGGGCGAAGATCTGCCCGGCCAAGGTCTGGAAGCCCGGGTTCTTGGACCGGCCCACGCAGGTCCCCAGGGCCAGCAGGGCGCGGCCGCAGCAGTCTTCCGATATGGTCTCATCTTTCCAGGACCGGTCGAACTCCATGAAGTTCCGGAACCGGTTGAGTTTTGGGTCGAAGGCGTATTGCAGGAAGGCGGCGTAGGTGGTGGCAACGTTGATGAGGTGGGGCGAGTCTTCCCCCAGTTCCTCCAGCAGCACCGTCAGGATCAGGGCCCGCGCGTTGTCGTCCGTGCAGTAGCCGGTGGAGAAGTTCGGCACGGCCACGATGGCATGCTGGAAGATGCCCGTGGAATCGGTCATCCGGTAGAGGTGCTCCAACTTCAGATCCGGAAGTTCGGTGAGCTGCTTGTCGAGAGTCTTCACCGTGAAGAGTTTCCGGGTCAGGCCGGCCCGCTCAGTGCGCGCGTTCTCAAAGGACCGCATGTAGCAACGGGCTACGTTGGCCCACACCATATCCCGTCCTATCTTATAGGCGCTCTGGCTCATGGCGTTGCGACGGGCATCGTCCGTCAACAGTCCCGTCACCGCGCGGGCGATGGCGTCCGGGTCGTTGAATGGGACCAGGACCCCGCGGTCGTCGGCCAACAGCTCCTGAGCATACCAATAGGGCGTGGACACCACGGCCTTGCCCGCGCCGAAGCAGTACGCCAAGGTCCCGGAGGTGATCTGGGTCTCGTTGAGATAGGGAGTGATGTAGATGTCCGCGGCGCCGATGAACTCCTTGAGCTCGGGCAGGTCGACGAAGCGGTTGTAGAAGATCACGTTCTTCTGGACGCCGTTCTTCTCGGCCAGCAGCTCGAGGCCGAGGCGGTAGGACTCGCCCTGGTCCCGCAGGAGGTTGGGATGGGTGGCCCCCAGGATGATGTAGATCACGTCGGGGTGCTTGGCCACGATCTTGGGCAGGGCGTTGAGCACGTTCTCGATGCCCTTGTTGGGGGAGAGCAGGCCGAAGGTCAAGAGCACAGGCTTGCCCTCCACGCCGAAAAGGCCCTTATAGGAGCCGGAGTCCACGAGGGAGGTTTCCGGGATTCCGTGCGGGATCATGTCGATCTTGGCCGCAGGGGCCTTGTACACGTCCCTCAGGAAGCCCGCGCCTTTCTGCGACATCACCACCAGCCTGGTGGAGAGGTGGACCAGCTCCCGCATCACCCGCTTCTGATCGGCGTTGGGATCCTTGAGCACGGTGTGCAAGGTGGTCACGATGGGGATGTCCACCTCCCGCAGCAGGGCCAGGAGGTGCCCTCCGGCCGTCCCCCCATAGATGCCGAACTCGTGCTGGACGCAGACCACGTCCACGTCGCTGATGCCCAGGAAATCAGCCGCCCGGCGGTAGGAGGCCAGGTTCTGCTCCTCGATCTCGAAGCGGACTTCCGGCGGATAGTCGTAGCCGCCCGCCACGTCGTTGACGGGCACGGCGAAGCACTGCACCTGGGGGAACTGGGCTGCCACGGAGGAGCACAGGTCCGTGGTGAAGGTGGCGATGCCGCAGAGCCGGGGCAGGTAGTCGCCCACGAAAGCGACTTTCCGGATCTCGCTGCGGGGCGTCATGTCGCGAGCCTCCTCATCAGACTATTGTGCCTTATCGGGGAGTGTCGAGGGAACTCATCTCGCGTCCGCGGACGAGCGGGTCAGATTCCGCCGACGCTGACCTGGCGGACCAGGGCCGGCCCGGCGGAGAGGAAATCCTCGGCCCGGCGGAGGGCGGAGGCCAGATCGGGCGCGGCATGGACCGCCTTGAAGAAGGTGTGCCCGAAGGAGAAATTGCGCGCGAAGTACGGCGCGATGACCTTGAGCCGGACCAGGGCCGGGGCCGGCGCGAAGTCCTCGGCGACATAGTCGCAGAGCCTGCGCCAGACTGCGGCGTGGTCCACGCGCAGCCCGGGATCGCGCCAGCGCGCGAAGACCCAGGGGCAGGCCGCCGCCATGCGCCCGATCATCACCCCGGAAACCGGCGCCAGCAGCCCGGCGTGCTCGCGGAGGTCTTCCGGGCCGCCGATGTCCCCGCTGGCGATGATGGGCAGGCGCGCCTGTCGGGCCAGCTCGCCGTAGAGGGCGTGGCGGGCGCTGCGCTTGAACTTCTCCTCGAAGAAGCGCGGATGGACCGTCAAGGCGTCGACCCCTTCGTCGGCCATCAGGCGCAGCCGGTCTTCCAGCCGGCCGCGCCAGCCTTCGCACTGCCGGCCCAGCCGGATCTTGGCGAAGAGCGGCCCCGAGAAGCATCGCCGCATCACCCGCAGGACTTCCCGCAAGCGGGGCGCGTCCTCGAAAAGATCCGAGCCGCATCTTTGGCGGACCGCGGCGTGGGCGGCGCAGGCCGCGTTGAGGTCGAGGCCGTCGGGCCGCAGGGCGGAGAGCCGGTCGATGATCTCCGGCAGTCGGACGGTGTCGGTCACCATCAACTGATAGACGACCTTCCCCTCCCGGGGGCGGCGCTTGAGGCAGGGGGAGAGCTCGCGGTCCTCGCGCAGGATCATCCGGGCCGAAAGCATCTCCGTGAACAGCGCTCCGTAGCCCCCGAAATCGGAGAGCAGGCGGCGGAACGCGCTGTGCGTGATCGCGGCCATCGGGGCGCAGAACAGCGGCGGGTCGAACACGACCCCGTGGAGGGTCAGCGGCGCAAGCCGTGGCGCTTCATCCATATGTGATCGCTTACGGCCTGATTGTAGTATACTGCACTGCATAGCCCAAGCACTTTCCAGCGGACGCTGCCGCAGGGCAACGGAGGCAACATGGGGAATCTGAATAAAGTCATGCTGATCGGCCGGTTGACCAGAGAGCCGGAGATCAAGACGTTCAGCAACGGCGGCAAGGTGGCGAACATCGGCTTCGCCGTCAACAACCGCCGCAAGAACCAGCAGTCCGGCCAGTGGGAGGACGTCCCGGTCTGGGTGGACCTCAAGGCCTTCAACCGAGAGACCGGCAGGAAGCTCGCCGACCTTGTCGCGCAGCATCTCCACAAGGGCCAGCAGGTCTACTTCGAGGGACACCTGGTCCTGGAGGAGTGGGAAGGCAAGACCGACGGCAAGAAGCAGTCGAAGATGGTCGTCTACGTCGACGACTTCCAGTTCCTGGAGAAGCGGGAAGGGGATGGGAAGGGGCCGGCCGGCCAACGCGCCCCGGGCCAGGCCGCCGAGTCCGACCCTGCCATCGAAGAAGCCCCGTTCTGATTTTTTCCACTATTATGAGCCGCCGCGTGCTATAATAGAGGAAAGGAAGACGCATTCCTTAATCACAGACGCAGGTCTGCAGACGACGCAAAATAGAGGGATACAAACATAATGGCTACAGGGAAAGTGAAGTGGTTCAATGATCAGAAGGGCTTCGGCTTCATCACGCCGGATGACGGCGCCAAGGACCTTTTCGTCCATCACTCGTCCATCACCGGTGACGGATTCAAGACTTTGGCTGAGAATCAGGCCGTTGAGTTCGAGACCGAGCAATCCGATAAGGGGCCTCGCGCCAGCAACGTCAAGAAGCTTTAAGCTTCCGACGGCCTAACAGACCGCCCGCACCAGGAAGGTGCGGGCGGTTCTATTTATGCGCTACGGACGGCTTATGACCCGCGGTAGCGGTACGAGGAGGCGACGAAGTCCGAGCGCCGATCCGCGATGCTGTCGAGTTCTTCCAGGAACTTCCCCGCTCCCATGACCACGCAGCTCAAGGGGTCGGCGGCGCGATGCACCGGCAACTCGGTCTCCTGCCGGACGAGGTCGGGCAGCCCCCGCAGGAGCGACCCGCCGCCCGCCAGCATGATGCCTCGGTCCACCAGATCCGCGGACAATTCCGCCGGAGTCTCCTCCAATGTGTTCTTGAGCACGTCGAGGATGAGCTGCACCGGCTCCATCAGGGCCTGGCGCACCTCTTCCGACGTGATCAGCACCGTCTTGGGCAGGCCGGTGGCTTGGTCCCGGCCCTTGACCTCCATGGTCTTCTCCTCCTTGAGCGGGAAGACCGAGCCGATCTGAATCTTGACGTCCTCGGCGGTCGTTTCCCCGATCAGGAGGCTGTACTTCCTGCGCAGATGCATCATCACGGCCTCGTCCATCTCATCGCCCGCGATGTCGATGGATTTCGAGACGACCATGCCGCCCAGCGAGATCACCGCCGCCTCGGTGGTGCCCCCGCCGATGTCCACGATGAAGTTGCCGTGCGGCTCGGAGATCGGCAGGTCCGCCCCGATGGCCGCGGCCATCGGCTCCTCGATGAGATAGACCTCCCGGGCCCCGGCCTGCTCCGCCGACTCCTGAACCGCGCGACGCTCGACCTCGGTGATGCCCGAGGGGATGCCTATGACGATGCGCGGATGCAGCAGGGAGCGCCGGTTGTGGACCTTGCGGATGAAGTACTTGATCATCTCCTGCGTCACCTCGAAGTCGGCGATGACGCCGTTCTTCAGCGGCCGCACCGCGGAGATCCATGATGGGGTGCGCCCCAACATGCGCTTGGCCTCCGCTCCCACGGCCAGCACGCGCCGGGTCTCCCGGTCGATGGCCACCACCGACGGCTCCCGGAGCACGATGCCCTGGTTCTTCACGTACACCAAAGTGTTGGACGTGCCCAGGTCGATGCCCATATCGTTGGAGAAGAGGCTGAAGAGGAAATTGAACATTTCGCCAAGTATGACATGTGCTCTTCCGGATGTCAATTGATGTATTATGTCTAAGGCACGAGAGCGCCCATGGAACCGCTGGAATACACGATCGCCCGGCACGAGTTCTTCCGGGATTTCAAGCCGCACCATCTGAAGATTTTCCAGGATTGCGTCAGCGATGCCCACTACGGCCGCGACCAGCTGATCCTGCGCCAGGGGCAGGGCGCGGAGCGCTTCTTCATCATCCGCAAAGGCGAGGTCCGACTGGAGATGACCATCCCGGAGGGCGGCTGCCTGCCTATCCAGACCGTGGGGCCGGGCGAGATCGTGGGCTGGTCGTGGATCGTCCCGCCCTATAAGTCGACGTTCGATGCCCGGGCCGTGGAGCACCTCCATGTCATCGTCTTCGACGCGGGCGAACTGCGCCGCAAGTGCGAGCAGGACTTCGAGCTTGGCTACCGGGTTCTGCAGAAGTTCACGTTGGCCCTTTCCACCCGGCTTGACGCGGTCCGGGCCAAGCTCCTGGAGTATCACGTCCGCGTGGAGCGCGGCTACTAAATCGTCGCCGGAAAGCAAAGGCCGACCCGGTTCCTGGAATTCGAGAAGTTATTCTAAGCTGTCGCCTTCCTGCCCCCGGCGTTATCTTTCGCTTGACGCCTCAGCGCGCATCGGGTATAACAAATCATGAGCGCTAATCTGTTTGTCGGCGGCCTCCCTTATGAGACCACGCAGGAAGAGCTGATGCAATTGTTCGCCGCCTGCGGCAAGGTCAGCACGGTCAAGCTCATCATGGACGGGCTCACCGGCCGTTCCAAAGGCTTCGCCTTCGTCGAGATGTCCACTGAGGCCGAGGCTCAAGCCGCGGTCGCCAAGCTCAACGGCACGGCCATGGGCGAACGTCAACTGTCCGTCAGCGAGGCCCGAGCGCAGGAGCGGCGCCCTGAGGTCGCGCGCGGGGCGAGACCCGGCGGCGAGCTCATAAGGCCTGATTCCGTCGAGAGGCGTTCCGGCCCCAAAGACCGTCGGCGCCAGCAGCCCGCCGTCGCGGACGCGCCTGGACCGGCAGACAAACCAAGGCCCACGCATAAACAGGCGAGACCCGTTCGCAAGCCCAAGGATTTCGGCGGCCGGAAAAAGCGGGACGGCAAACGCGCGCGCCCTGGCCGGCGAGATGTCCGGCGGCGCTTTTAAAAACCTCCGTCGTGGATCGCCTGATGCCGTGCGGTGTCCAATGAGTTGAGACGGACATAGGTATTTCCCCCTCATGCCGGGCCTCAAGTTGTGATATCATTAGCAGGCGATTATTCATCTTGAGCACCAGGACTGAAACAAAAGCGGACCTTCTAGCCCATGAACGAATGGACACCAGCAAGAGTTCTTGAGCGCGCGGCCGATGGGCCGATGCGTGCCGCCATTTTTAGCAGCGTCCTTGACCGGGCTGATAAGGATACCCGAGATCAGGTGCGCAAGCGCATAGCGGCGGCTCGAGGATTCCGCAGGATATTTGTAGACCGACTCCCGAACGCTGAACTTGCCGCTCATTTGGCCGGCCTCTCACATCTAGAGAGCCTATCCGACATTCTGAAAGATGGTTTGAGAGCGTTTCATATACATGAGCGGGCGAAGTTGATGCGCGAATTCCTTGACCTCTGCGGCATCCCCAACAAGGATGGACTCGCGGAGAAACCTGACATCTCCTCCCTCACGGTTGAAAAGATCGTCGCGGCCGCACAAAAACTTATTGGCCCTTTCCAAGAGCAGGATATCATCCTTTACGTTGCCTCTGCGGCTGTCTGCGTTGAAGGCTGGGGAGAGCTTTTTGGAGCAGCCGCAGATCAGCTGTTAGTCGAGCGCGCTGCGCGCAAGTAGGGGCTCAGTGGCGCCCCCCCCTAAACTCTGTGCGGAAACCCCGACGGAGAAAAAAAGGAGCGGCGGCTGACTTCAGCCGCCGCTTTTTGCAGCACCGACAAAATGCTCCGGGCGTAGGACTCGAACCTACAACCTTGCCGTTAACAGCGGCCTGCTCCACCATTGAGCTAGCCCGGAATGATGCGTTAATTCTAGCAGAAATCCGCACCGGCGTCCAAGGCCGTCAGCTCAACTCGGCGCGCAGGACCGCCTCCAGGTCCGGCTGCCTGAAGGCGTAGCCCGAGTCCAGGGCCTTGCGGGGAGAGGCCCTCTGCCCCAGCAGGAGGGCGTCGGCCATCTGGCCGAAGGCCAGGCGCAAGGCGAAGCTCGGGACCCTCAGCGCCGCCGGCCGGCCCAAGACCCGGCCCAGGGTCCGGCAGAATTCCTCGTTGGTCACCGGCTTGGGCGAGACGGCGTTGACCGCGCCCGAGACATCCGCAGCCAGCAGATGCGCGACGAGCCCGGCGAAGTCCTCGCGCGAGATCCAGGACAGCCATTGGCGGCCGTCGCCCAGAGGCCCCCCCAGCCCCAGCCGGAACAGCGGGACCAGGCGCGAGAGCATCCCACCGCCTGCGCCGAGCACCACGCCCAGGCGCAGGCAGACCGTGCGCACGCCCAGCGCCGCGGCTTTGAGGGCCTCGAGCTCCCAGTCGCGGCACAACTCCGCCAGGAAGCCCTCGCCGTATGGGGCCGACTCGTCTACGGCCTGGTCTCCGGTCTCGCCGTAGCAGCCCACGGCAGAGGCGTTGATGAGGACCGCGGGTTTCGCCCCGACTTTCTCCAGGCCGGCCACCAAGGCTCGGGTCGGCGCCAGCCGGCTCTCCCTCAGCACGGTCCGGCGCGCTCGGCTCCAGCGCGAGTCCGCGATGCCTTCGCCGCAGAGGTTGATCCAGGCGGAGCAGTCCCCCGCGGCCCGCAGCCATTCAGGCGCCATGCCGGCTCCGTCCCAGCGCACCTGACCCGGGGCGGCCGCCGCTGGCCGCCGGGTGAGGATGACCGCCTCGTGCCCGAGCGCGCCCAGCCGAGCGCAGAGAGCGCGGCCGATGAAGCCGCTGCCTCCCGCCACCAGGACCTTCATGCGAGTCTATTATACACCGGCGGCGCGGAAATTCCCTTGATTTTTCACGCACTAAGGGCTATCCTTTCGTCATGCCAAAATTAGAATTCGACCTGGCCACTTTGTTGGGGGACGTGTCCGCCCGGGGCGGCTCGGACCTCCACCTCATCCACGGCGTCCCTCCCATCGCGCGCATCTCCGGCGACATCGGGGCCCTGCCTTACACGGTCATGACTTCCGAGGGAATCCAGGAGATCCTGCAGCCCTACCTTGACGACTATCAGCGCGACCTGCTCAAGAAGGAGTTCCGGGTCAACTGCGCGCATACCATCAACGACGGCCGCTTCCGTTTCAGCGTCTACATGGCCCTGGGCACTTGGGGAGCGTCGATCCGGGTCCTGCCCACCAAGAACTATCCCCTCTCCGCGCTGGGCCTGCCTCCCGTGGTGGGCACCTTCGTGCATAAGAAGTCGGGCATCATCTTCACCACCGGCGCCACGGGCAGCGGCAAGAGCACGACCATGGCCGCCATGCTGGAGTGGTTCAACCAGACCGGCCGCCCCGGCAAGATCATCACCATCGAGGACCCCATCGAGACTATCTTCAAGCCCTGCCGCTCCGTCTTCGTCCAGCGCGAGGTGGGGGTGGACACCCCCTCCTTCGACGCCGGCATCATCGACTCCCTGCGGCAGGACCCGGACGTGATCTGCATCGGCGAGATGCGCGACCAGAAGTCCATCTACGCGGCCATGCTCGCCGCCGAGACCGGGCACCTGGTCCTGACCACGCTGCACACCCGCGACGCCTCCAAGACGGCCCAGCGCATCGTCACCGGCGTCTCCGCCGCCGATCAGGACATCGTCCGGGAGCAGCTGGCCATGACGCTCGAGGCCGTCATCTCCCAGGAACTCCTGCCCCGGGCCGACGGCAAGGGGCTGGTCGTCTCCTGCGAGATCCTCGTCACCACGAACGCCGTGCGCTCGATGATCCGCGAGAACAAGCTGGACATGATCAACGACGCGATCCAATCCGGAAGCCAGCTCGGGATGATGTCAAAGGATGCCTCCATCAAGAACCTTTTCGCCAAGAAGATCATCACACGCGAGGTGGCCATGGAGCACATGCGCAATCCCGAGACCCTCGGGCACTGAGCGCCCGCGCTGGTTATGGCCGACGCGCCGGTGCGCATCGTCTGCGACGACAACTTCGCCAAGTTCCTGGCCGGAGCGCTGCGCTTGGAGAGCTTCTTCCCCGAGTTCCTGGCCAGCCACGTCGAGAAGTGCTTCCCGCGTAGCGGCCTCTACGCCTACCCCGACGGCTACCATGTCGTCGAGCAGGGCGACCGGGGCCGCGACATCTACGTCATCTACAACGGCTGGGTCGAAATCATCCAGAGCCTGGGCTGCGCCGCTGCGGACTTGGCGCGCCTGGGGCCGGGCGACATCCTGGGCGAGATCGCGCTGTTGCGCGACGGGGTGCGCGTGGCCACGGCCGTGGCCGGCGACGAGGCGCAGATCTTCCGGCTGGCCTTCGAGGACATGCAGTACCTGCTCCAGAACAACCCGCCGCTGTGCGAGCACCTCAACGCGCTGGCGGCCAAGCGCCTGGGCGGCTAGATGGGGCGCTGGGCCTCTGGCTGGATCGTCGCCGCGTCTTTGCTGGCCCTGCTCGCCCGGGGCCTCGCGGCCGATGAGGTGGAGTGCCCGGAGGGCACCGAGCGCATCCATACGGACAACCCTTACGATCCCTTCCAATGCGTGAACAAGGGCGACCGCCGCAAAGGCGGTCTTTCGCCGGCTCTGGGCCCGACGGGGTTCACCGCCAAGCCCCGCTGTCCCCCGGGCTCTCGCCCGGTGATGACCCCGACGTCGCTGCAGCCCTATCGTTGCGTCATGAGCTCCCGGACCCCCGCTGAGCCTGATATGACTCCCGACCTGGACACGGCGGGCCGGACCCGATCCTGGGCGGTCCCGCCTGAGTCCGCACAGAGGGGCGGCGCTCCCGGCGGCCGCCTGTCAGGTCCCCGAGGGTTGACGGAGCGTTCCTTCACCCGCTACGCCATCTCCGGCGGGCTCTCCTTCGACTACCCCAAGGACTGGCATCTCACCGAGGCTTGGACCGACGAGCCGCCCACCATCTACGTGGTCTACGACACGGGCGGCGGCAAACAGGTGACCATGACGCTGACCGCCGCGGAGCCGGGGCAGGCCGGCTACCAGAGCCTGGATCTCGCCATCCTTATGGAGAAGGAATGGCAGAACGCCGCGCTGGACAAGAACGAAGGCCGGGTGGCGGGACTGCGGACCAAGTTCGCGACGGTCCCGGGCGCCAGCCGCAGCGCTTACGTGGACCGCGGCGGCGGACGCTACCTCACCCTGAACTACAGCGCCCCGGGGGAGCTGTACGAATTCTATCTCCCCGCTTTCCAGCGCCTGCTCAAGTCATTGCGCCTGAGCCCGCGCTGAATACAAGCCGCCCAGACAGGCTGCGCGCCCGTCTGGGCGGATTCCAAGAGGCCTCAGCTGTGCTTGTCGGCCTCCGCGTAAGCCTGCTTGCCGGCCTTGAGGGCGGCCGCGATGGCTTCCTTCTTGTGCAGGCCGTCTTCCTTGATCTTGGCCAGCAGATCTCCGCCTTCCTCGCGCTTCTCCTTGAGCCAGTCGCCGATCTGCTCGCGGGTGTCCTTACCGGATTTGGGCGCAAAAAGGACGCCCAGGCCCGCGCCGATGGCGGCGCCGACCATGAACAAAATCAGGCTCGAGCCTCTGTCCTCACTTGACATATCCTATTCCTCCCCGAAATCGCGCGGCTTAACAGATATTCCGTCATTGTTATAACAGGTTGGCAAGAGGCTGTCAAGAGGAAGGCGCGCCGGGGTCGCTCGGGGCCGCTTTTCTGAGTTGGCTGTCCTTCTCGGCTAGGGCGCGCTCGTAGTCGGCCTTGAGGCGGTCCAAGGACTCAGCCTGCCGCTGCCGGGCTTCTTTCTCGCGGGACAGCTCCTCGTCGAACTTCTTAAGGAACCGCCCCTCCTTGTCGGCCCAGCTCTGGAGGAGACGCTTCTCGGCGTCGGCGTAGCGGGCCTCGGCTTCGCTGCCCTTGCGCTGGAACTCGGCCTCGAGCTCCTGGCGCCGGGCCGCGAGCTGCGCCTCGAGCTCCTGCGTGCGGTCCGCCAGGGCCCGGGCCTTCTCCTCGAACTGGCCGTCGATGGTCCGGTCGAGCCGTTCGCGCGCCGCCTTGGTCCGGGCCCAGAGCCCGTTCTCGAGCTCGGACCAGTGGGCTTGCAGGTCGGCCTCGCGCTTGGCGGACTGCTCGGCCAGGCGTGACTCCCGGGCCTGGTACTCGCGCCGCAGGGTCTCCTCGGCGCGCAGCAGGCGCGACTCCCCCTCTCGCGCCGAGAGCTCGGCGACCTTCTTGAGTTCCTGGACCTGCTCGCGCAGAGCGGAGATCTCGCGGTCCTTGTCCGCGATCTCCAGCTCCCGCCTCTTGATGGAGGCGTCGATCTCGCGGTCGCGCTGCTGGCGCAGCTGCTCCAGCATCTGCCAGTCGTGCTGCGCGGTGCGGGCGATCTCCTCCTTCGCGCGGCGCGCCGCCAGCAACTCGACCTCGCGGGCATCCAGGCTCTTTCTGAGCCGCTCCAGGGCCTTGGCCTGGGCCTCGCACTTCTCCCGGTAGGCGCGGGCCATCTGCTGGAGCTCGGCGTGCAGGCGCGCCAACTCGGTCTCCATGAGCGCGCGGCTTTCCTCGATGCGGGCCCGTTCCTCGGCCCTCACCTCGAGACGCACGGCTTCGCGCCAGCGCGCCTCGCTCTGGGTGCGCTCCTGGCGTTCTTTGTCCCAGGATTCGGCCTGCTTGTGCCATCGGTCGACCTGCTCGCTCAGCTCGGCGACCTTGGCCTCGGTGGCCTTGCGCTTGGCAGCCTCGTCCTGCACTTCGGCCTTGGCGCCGGCGTTGACGTCCTGCAGGTCCCGGATGGTGGCCAGGGCACCTCGGATGGCCAGGCGCGCGGCCTCCAGGCTGTTGATCTCGCGCAATGCCTCTTCGTCCCACTGGTTCATGAGCTGCCGTGCGGCGGCCGCCGCCAGCGTGTAGAATATAACCGAGAGGCATTACGGAATCATTACCCTGTTGCCTTGGAACGGACTAAATGCATAAAATAGCTCACTGTGATGGGGAGGCTCCCGTGAAACCAGAAGCGGCTTCGCAGAAGTTCGACGTGGTGCGTCTGGCCGACGGCCTGTTCAAGGTGAAGCTCAACCAGGGCCGGGGCTTCTTCAAGATCGGGGTGGAGAAAAAACCCGGCGAAGCCAACTCCTTCTTCCTGGAGATCAATGGCGCCCGCAAGTTCGAGATCGGCAACGACTGCGACACCTGCCACTTCTGGTTCAAATGCCTGCATGAGCCACGCCTCTCCCGCAAGGTCGTCAATCTGCCTAAGGCCTTCCAGGTCCCCCGGCCGCTGGACGAGAACATGGTCCAGGACCTGGGCCCTATCCTCGAGCTCCAGGAGAAGGGCGAGTTCGAAGTGTTCGAGACGTCCATCAACGTCACCGGCCCCTACGACAGCGAGGACGAGGGCTCCTATTTCTTCAACAGCGAGTTCATGGACCTCTGGGACATCTCGGACCCGCGCGAGGAAGGACTGCTCTCGGGCTGGGAGCATTACGAGGGGCAGCGGCCCCGCATCTTCCGGCACGCGGACTGCAACGTCGTGGAGAGCCAGTTTGATTTCGTCGTCCCTCTGGTCCCGCGCGGGATGCTCAAGGATGAGAACGTCAAGGTCTACCAGTCCATGATCGCCAACGGCGACCGGCCGCGGATCCTGCTGCTGGGCCTCTACCATCGCGGCATCCCCGAGGTGGTCCGGCGCGGACGCAGCAAGATCCTGCATAGCTTCTTCGCGGGCTTCGTCCTCGACGGACATCACAAGCTGGCGGCCTACCGCCGCGCCGGGGTGCCGGCCAAGTTCCTCGTGGTGCTCTCCCAGAAGGCCAGCAAGTACTTCCTGCTGCGCGACGAGGGCGTCGCGCCGCGCCCCAGGTTCGAAGAGCGCCTCGCGGCTCTGGCCGCGCCAGCCGCCGGCTGACTTGCGTTTTCAAAGAAACCGGCTATACTAGAGGTGTCCTCCTAGGCCTAAGGACCTATTGCTGGCTTGGGTCTTAGGACTCTGAGCAAGTAGGACTGCGGGGGCTAGAATCTAGGTATGCCGAGTGCCAAAGGGCCCAGAATCCCGTCTGTGGGGGCATGGCTCATCCCCTGGGCCTTGGCGCTGTTCGTTTTCCTGCCGCCCGCGGCGGCCGAGCCGAGCCTCTCCACGGCCGATCCCCTCTCCACCCACGTGTCCCAGCAGGCCCGCTTCGACCTCAAGGCGCTGGGCCAGGACCTGGTCCAGCATCTGAGCGGGCAGAAGCCCGCCTCCCTGCCTGACCTGGACCGGCGCCTGCGCGACATCGAGGCGCGCCTTGCGACCGGCGCGATGCTCGAGTCCGAGGCGGCCGACATCCGCGTCGAGGTGCAGCGGCTCTCGACTCTGCTCAACAATACCGCGACTTTGGCCGCGACCTCGGGCGGCGCGATGACTCCCAAGGTCCAGGCTTTGGTCAGGAACGTGACCGGGACCGCCAACGGCGGCGGCGTCGAGACCGTGGCCTTGCTCATGGCCGGCCTGCGCCGCGTGGCGGCCGAGCCCGAGGACGCGGCACAGATCTTCGACAACCTGAGCCGGCAGTTGGGCGATCCCAAGCTTTCGGCGGCGCTCAAGGCGATGGGCTCCGGTTCCGGCCGGGATGCCGTGCTCGCGGCGGTGACGGGCAAGACGGAGCCGATCTCCTACACGGACCCCGCCTTGGTCAAGAAGCTGTCGGACCTCAAGGGCGAGCCCATCCCTGCTCCCCAGACGTCCCCGTTCACACATCCTGCCGCGGTCGCCTTGAACAACCGGCACCTGGCGCTGGAGAAGAAGATCATCGCCCACCTCACCGGCGCGGCCGCCTCCACCTTCGACGGACTCAAGAAGGAGCTGGAAGGCCTCAAGAAGGACCTCGGCTCGGCGAAGGAGCTCGCCGACGGCGAGCGCGCCGCTTTGGCGAAGCTCCTGGAGCGCGACGAAAGGCTGCTGACGGGCGGCGCGGCGCTGGCGCGCGGCGAGGCGCGGCTGGATCCTCGGCTCGAGAAGGTCCTCGCCGCGGCGGCCGGCAAGGACCGGCGCGCGGCGGCCGCCGCCGTCGACGCCGTCATCAGCCAGCTGCAGAGCGTCGCGACCAAGCGCGACCCTGCGGCCCTCAACCGGGTCTTCGACAATCTGCGCGCGAGCCTGGGCTCCGATCCTTCGGTCGCAGCCGACCTCGACGCGGTCAAAGCCGAGTTCGGAGCGAAGCCATCCCGCGAGGCGGTCGTGCTCCCCGCGGCGGCCAAGACGGCGGCTGCTCCCGCGCCCGCGCCTGCGCCGGCTCCCAGCCAGGACGAAATCGCCGCTCAGAATTGCCAGGAGGCGCTCAACGGCGCGCTGCTTTCAGGGACGCTCTCAGGTTTATGCAAGAAGGGAGCCGTCGGACGCTCGGGGGCGGTGATCCTGGCCGGGGTGCTCGACACCATCCGCCAGCAGTTCGGGACAGTATCAGGGATTCTGACGAACATCGGCTTCATGCTGCTCGGCCTGCTCATGGGAGCGCTGACCGGCGGCGTGGGCTTGATCATCAAGATCATCATCGCGCTGGGCATGGGGATCTGGGCGCTGATGAAGCTGGTGCCGGCGTTCGTCAAGGCGTTCAAGGCCTTTTTTGATGCGAAAGAAGGGTCGGTCGAGCGCTATGTCGCCATCCGCCAATTGGCGGCGCTCTTCACGGGCGTCGCCATCATGATCGTGATGGCCATCATCGGCGCCAAGATCGGGAAGATGCAGAAGGTCCAGGCCTTCCAGGCCAAGCTCGCCACCGTCGCCGGGAAATTCACCCAAGCTCGCCACCGTCGCCGGGAAATTCACACCGAAGCTGCCGAGCTGGGCTTCCAAGCTGGGCGGCGGCGAGGAGCCTGCCGCGGCCCCGGAGCCTGCGGGAGCTCCCGCGAAAGCGGCGGTCTTGGCCGAAGGCGCCGAAAAGGCCCTTCCTGGCGGAAAGGCTCCCGCGGGCACGAAGGCGGTCGCCCTTGCCGAAGGCGCGGAGGAGGCCGGCGCGGCCAGCAAGGTCGCTGCCCTGGACAAGGCCCTCCCTGGCGGAAAGGCCCCCGCGGGCACGAAGGCGGTCGCCCTCGCCGAAGGCGCGGAGGAGGCCGGCGCGGCCAGCAAGGTCGCTGCCCTGGACAAGGCGCTCCCCGACGGCGAGGTCCCGACGGTCGCGGGCGAGCCCGCCCCGGTCCCGACAGGCAAACCCTCTTTCATGCAGAGCGTGCGCGAGCTTCTGGGCCGGCAGGAGAGGCTTTCCTCTTTGAAGCAGGCGCTCAAGAACCCTGAGGAGATCGCCAGTCTCGCCGAGAAGGACCCCATCATGAAGGGGATGTTGGGCGAAGGCAAGGTCCCGAACAAGGCCTTCGTCGGCGAATACCAGGCTCGGGTCGCGCAGCTGCCCAAGCCCGGGTTCATGGCATCGGTGGTCGCCAAGCTCGCCTCCCCGGAAGTCTATAACGGAGTGAACGTGTTCTCGATGCTCAACAACAGATATGAGGGACCGCCCCCTCCGCCGAAGATAAACTTCGATGGTGCTTCAGCCAAGCCGGTCGATGGCGGCGACCTGCCCCGCAAGGTGGAAGACGGCCCCAAGCCCGACGACGAGCGCGTGCCGGCTCTTCCAGAGGAGGAGCAGGGCCGCAAGCCGTCGATCGACGCCGCCGGTCCCGGCGGCCCGGTCGATTCTTCCGGCCAGTTGACCGATACTCCGTCCCCGCGCGACACCAAGACCGGGACCAACGGCATCCCCGACAAGGAGCGCCAGTCCTTCTCTCCGGATAAGGCCCCCAAAGCCGACTCAGGCGGAGACAAGGATAAAGGCGGGGTCAAGACCGGAAAGATCAACGCCGGTAATCCGTTCGGTGGCGGCGGTGGTGGCGGCGGCGGTGGCGGCGGCGGTGGCGGCGGCGGTGCTGGCGGAAGCGGCGGTGGATCCTCATCGGGCGGCGATATCGCCACGCCTGCCCTGGCCGACGCCGGCGCAGTGAGCGCGGCGGTCCCGGCCGGACTGAGCACCAAGGCCGCCGCGGACCCGATAGTCGTGCGACCCAAGCCCCTGATGACGACCCGGGACGCCCCCACCTTGGAGGGCGGACACACCGAAGCCGTCTCTTTGGCGAAGAAATACGACGGCTCCGTGGAGCGGCCCAGAGAGGGCGCGAAGAAGGACGACACACCGATCCTGGGCGCGGTCAGCGCCGGGTCCACCGGTGCCGGGTCGGAGTGGGCCGCCCTGCCCCAGTTCAGCCCGAAGCGCGCCGCGCCCGGCAAGCCCGAGACGGCCGACCCCGCCGAGGTCGCCCCCGATCAATCCCGCGGCCGGCCGGCACGGACTCCCGCGCCCATCCGAGCTGCCACCCAGGCGGCCGCCGTCAAGGCCGCCCCCGAGGATTTCACCTACACCTACCTGTCTCCAGCCCAGCATTCTTACGAATTCTCCAAGAGCTCGCCGCAGCGGCCGGACGAGTCGGGCCGCAAGCTTCTGACGGACATCGGGCTGAGGCTCTCGGCCGCCGGAGCGGTGGGCTATCTGCTGCTCTACTCCAACCTTCCCTACCTGATCGGCCTCTCCCGCCGCAAGCGCCGGCCGTAAGGAAATCCGTCCGGCCGGCACCTGCGGAACTTCCGATACGCAGGCGGAACCTCCGATACCGCCGGCGCCGTCAATAAGGTAGAATGTCGTCTCGGAACCCGATAGCGACATGATTTCCCGTTGCCCCAGTTGCGGCATCCAAGTCGACGACGAGGCCCAGCAGTGCCCCAAGTGCTATTGGGACTTCGCGAAGTTCAAGCGCGTCCCGCCGCCGGGCGCCGCGCCCGCCAAGGAAGAGGCGCCACCCCCCCGCGCCGCCAACGATTTCACGCCTGAGCCTGAGTTGCCCGCGTCCGCGTTCGCTCCTGCGCCGGCGCCGCTGCCGCCGCCGGTTCAATTGCCCCCCATCGGCAATTTCGGCGCTCAGACGCAGGGCCCGTCATTGCCGGCCGCGCCGCAGCCCCAGGCTCCCGCCCAGGCTCGGCCCGATGAATCGGGCGGTCTGTCCCTCCCGCAACTGGGCAGGATCGGCGAGCCCGCGCCGCGGGCGCAGGGGCCGTCCGGGATACCCATGCTGCCGGCCGTGCCCCCGTCTAGGACTCCCGGCGATCCTCCTTTCGCGCCGGGCCGCCCGATCGGCGCCTCCGCATCGCCGCCGCCGCTGCTGCCGGTGAGCGACTACCAGGCCCCCTCGAAGGCGGCGGCCGCCGCGCCGCCCCCGGGACCGAAAGCGGCACCCAAGCCCATCCTTCCTCCCGCGGAGAAGAAGGCCCCCGGGCCGTCGCAGGGGCTCCCTCAGGTCCCCCGGGCGCGGCCCGCCAAGCCCGAGCCGCCCCCGCTGACGGCCGTGCAGTCAGGCGGCGGCTGGGGCAGCGCCTCCCCGCCCCGGCCGTCGGCCGCTAAGCCTGGAGAGAGATCGTCGACGACGGTGCAGCCCAAGCCCGGCCGCGGGCGCTCTCCGCTGCTCAACCGCGTGACCGCCGGCGTGGTCATCCTCGGCGTGTTCTTCGTCATCGTCATGCAGATCGTCATGCGACCCGACGTGAAGGTGGGCCGCAGCAGCAGCAGCATGCCGACCTTCGCCAAGGACTCGCGGCCCCAGCCGCTGCAGTTGCCGCCCGCGAAGGAGGCCGGCGAGCCTGCCGCTGCCGCGCCGCTTCCCAGCGTCGCCCCATCGAGCACCTCCGCCGCGGCGGCCCCGGTCGAGCCCGTCCGGACGACCTCGGCTCCGGCCGTGGCGCCGGCGGTTCCGGCCGCTCCCGCGGCGGCGCCCAAGCCGCCTGCGCCGGCCGCCCCCGCCAAGGCCGCGCCGCCCGCGGCCAAGCCGCGCGCGCACAAGCGCGCTCCCAGGCCGGAGCCGGACGAGGATGAGGGCCCCCGGTGGACCTTTGAGGGCTCCGTCTACGACCTCATTTCCCTGCGGCCGGTCCACGCGGCGATCTTGGCCTTCAAGGACTCCTCAGGGAAGGTCTTCGGCCAGACCACCACCGACGAGTACGGGGACTACAGAGTCTCCTTGGAGCCGTTGTCCGAGGCGGCTTATGTCATGTCTGCCAAGCACGCCGACTACCAGGAGAAATACATCGACGAGATCAAGCCGCCCTTCAAAGAGGTCTCCCTGGAGGAGCGGCGCCAGCTCGTGAGCATGTCGGCGCGGGCCCGGCCCTGGGTGGGGAAGACAGGGCTGACGGTCCGTCGGGATTTCGTGATGATCCCAAAAGACCTGGGCAAGGGCGGTCCGGAAGCCCCTGCTGTGCCGGGCCAGTAGAAAAGGCCTAGCGGCGGCAGGCCTCTTCTACGTCGCGGATATCCTTGGGGACGTCCGTCAGATTGCGCGCCGGGCCGCTCGGCATGATGAGGATGTCGTCCTCGATGCGCACGCCCCCGAAATCCAGGAAGCGCTCGGCGCGGCTGAAGTCCACCGAGGCCTTCTGTTTGCGGCGGTTCTCCGGATCGCGCAGCAGCGCGCCGATGAAGTAGAGCCCGGGCTCGACCGTGACCACGAAGCCGGGCTCGAGCTTGGCCACGAAGCGCAGCAGGAACTTGAAGGGGTTGCGCAGCTTGCGCCGGCGTCCGCCGGCCGCGTCGTGGACGTCGAGCCCCATCATGTGCGAGAGCCCGTGGGGGTAGAAGAGCCGCACGGCCCCGTTCTCCACCAGACCGTCGGTCTCGCCCCGCAGGATGCGCAAGGACTTGAGGCCTTCGGCTATGACCCGCATGGAATGCCGGTGCAGGTCGGCGGAGGGCAGTCCGGGCCGGGCCATGGCGATGCATTCCTTCTGGGCCTGCAGCACGATGGAGTACACATCCTTCTGCCGGCCGGTGAAGCGTCCGCTCACCGGGAAGGTGCGCGTGATGTCGGCCGCGTAGCCCCGGCATTCCGCGCCTGCGTCGAGCAGCAGGAGGTCACCGGCCCGCATGCGGGAGTCGTTGCGGTGGTAATGCAGGACCGCGGCGTTGGTCCCGGAAGCGGCGATGGTGGGGAAGGCCAGCAGGGGCAGCCCAGCCTTGCGGCATTCGGCCTCGAAGAGGGCCTGGGCCTCGTACTCGAACTGGCCCGGGCGCGCGCCGCGCATCACCGCGCGGTGCGCGCGGGCGGTCGCCGCGCTGGCGCGCTCGATGAGCGCGACCTCCCCGGGCGTCTTGCAGGCGCGCAGTTCGCAGAGGGCCTCGGTGAGCTGCGCGGGACGGGCCTTCAGGCCGCTCAGGCTCTTGCGGTGGAGCTTCAAGGCGCCTTTGTCAGCGTAGACGGCGCGATAGCCCCGCCGCGTGCGGCGCAGCTCTTTGGGCAAAGTGTCGGCATAGGCGACGCTCTCCACTCCGTAGAGGCGCTTGGCCTCGGCAGGTCCGGGCACGTGGCCGAGCCAGACGCGGTGCTCGTTGTCGATGCGCGGCATGAAGAGGGTCTGCCGCCGGCGGCGGGGATCGATGAGCAAAGAGCAACCCGGCTCGTCCACGCCGCAGAGATAGAGGAAATCGGATTTCTGGCGGAACTCATAGTCCGTGTCCGCGTTGCGCGCCACCATCTCGCCGCCGGAGAGCAGGATCAAGCCGTCGTCGAGCTTGGCGGAGACGGCGCGGCGGTGTTCACGGCAGGGAGAGCCCGGCAGGGTCTGTTTCATGGGCCGATTATATCATTAAGGATGCGGAGAAAATCCGCGCGGTTGCGCCTCCTCCCGTCCATTTGCTACCATGTCTTCGGAAGCCACCGCCCCTCAACACGAACGGCAACAAGAGGTGGCTTTCATTTTTTTCCCAGTCCCAAAAGCCCTAGGTCCAAAAACGGCATCCCCTCTAGGCCCTTGGGCCAACAAGACGCCGACATACGCGAGTATAATCTCTCCATGACCAAGACTTGGCGCGCACCTCTGGCCGCAAGCCTCGCCGCCCTCCTGGCGGCCCCAGGCCCGGTCTTCGCGGGCCAAGTCGCCGCCGTGCTCCCGCATGCGGCCGCGCCGGTCCCGGCCGGCGGCACGTTCGGCGTGGCCGGCCTGCGCGCCCAGGCCGGCCTTTCGCATGGGCTGGAGCTGGGCGCCCTCTCCGGAAGCTTGAGGGGGACGTCCTTGCTGGTCTCTCCCACCCCGCTAGTGGTCCAGACGGCTGCCCTCGTAGTCCCCACCGCCTTGGTCCCGGTTGCCGTCTCGCCGGTAGTCGAGGCTCCTCAGACGACCGCGCCGCAGACCGCTGCGGCCCCCCACGCCACGGCGCAGCTCGAAGCGGCCCGGTCTGTGCTGGATAAAGGAACTGTCGGCGAGGGCAGGACCCAGGACCCGGCCGACACCAAGGGCGTCTGGGACGCCTTCTGGTCACGCAGCCGCTTCTCAGCCGCGCCCTCTGACGGAGCCCTGACGCCGGGAGCGGACTCGAAGCCCGTCCCGCTGGCCGCAGCCCAGCCCGCTCCGGCGTCGAAAGCCGTGGTGCCCGGCCCGGCTCAGGAAGGCTCCCAGACCCGCGGCTGGCTGCGCAAGCTCGCCGCCCCGTTGTCTTTGGCCGCGCTCTGGGGCGCGGCGCGCTTCACCTTGCCCTCGCGGCTGCCCGGCTTCTGGGCGAAGGCCGCGCCCTACATGAGCGGCGCGGGCATCCTGCTGGCCGCCTACGCGGTCAACGGGCTGGCTCAGCGCGGGGTCGGGTCCTTGGCCAAGCGTCTGGACTGGAAGCCCGGAACCGTGACGGCGGCGCGCCTGGGCACCAGCGTGGCGGTTTATGCGGTAGGCGGGGCCGTGGCCCTGCACGCGGCCGGGGTCTCCACCGCGGCGCTGCTGGCCACCTTCGGCATCGGCGGCGTGGCCATGAGCATGGCGGCCAAGGATTTCATCGGCAACTTCCTGGAAGGCGTGAAGATGCTGGCCAACCATCCCTTCGTCGTCGGAGACCGCGTCAAGATCGGCGCCCAGGAGTACACGGTCAAGGACATGGACCTGCGCTACCTCTCGCTGGCCCGGCCTGACGGCGGCGTCACGCTGATGACCTACGCCCAGCTCGCGGAGAAGACCGTGACCATCTTCCGGGAGTACGCCCAGCGCGGCCAGCCGGGAGCCTCGAGCCTGGGCTCGCTCTGGACTTCGATGGGGCGCCTGGCCCGCGGCGTGCCGCGCCCCAGTCTGCTGAAGGCCTCCCTTTGGACCGCGCTGGGCCTGGGCCTGGCCGTGGCCCTGCCCCTGCTCCCTGCCTTGCTGCCCGTGCAGGCCCTGACCGCCTGGGCTTGGCTGCCCTACGCCAAGGGTGCGGCCGCCATGGTCGCGGCGCACTTCCTGGAGAGGGGCGCGGTGGGCTTCATCCGCCGCGCGGCCGAGGACCAGGGCTGGCAGCCGCAGAGCGCGGTGATCCTCAAGCTCGCGGTCCAGACAGGGATCTATCTGGTGGGCGGAACCGTGGCCTTGCGCTTTTTCGGCATGACTTGGTCGGCCCTGCTCAAGAGCCTGGGCGCGACCTCCATCGCGGTGGGCTGGGCCTCCGCGGACCTCATCGGCAACCTCATCCAGGGCTTCTGGATCCTGGCCACACACCCCTTCGCCATCGGCGACCAGATCGAAGTGGGCGCAGTGTCGGGCACGGTCGCGGATATGAACCTGAGCTACGTCGTCCTCGAGCATGCGGACATGAGTCATACCTTGGTTCCTTACGCGGTCCTCAAGGCCTCCCCCTTCACCGTCCTCTCCAAGGCGCCGGACCCCGCCCAGTGAGCTCCCCCAAGACCCGCAGGAATGACCTGCGCAACATCGCGATCATCGCGCACGTGGACCACGGCAAGACCACGCTGGTCGACGCCCTGCTCAAGCAGACCGGGGGCTTCAAGGTAAAAGCCGACGCGGCCCAGGAGCAGGTGCTCGACTCCAACGAGCTCGAGCGCGAGCGCGGCATCACCATCCTGGCCAAGAACACCTCGGTGGTGTACGGGGACGTGACCATCAACATCGTGGACACCCCCGGCCACGCGGATTTCGGCTCCGAGGTGGAGCGCATCCTCAAGATGGTCGACGGGGCCCTCCTACTGGTCGACGCGGTCGAGGGGCCCATGCCGCAGACGCGCTTCGTGCTGCGCAAGGCCCTGGCCTTGGGCCTGCACCCGATCGTGGTCATCAATAAAATGGACCGCGAGCACGCCAAGCCCAACGAGGCTTTGGACCGGGTCTTCAGCCTGTTCATCGACCTGGGCGCCACGGACCCGCAGATGGACTTCCCGGTGGTCTACGCCTCGGGACGCGAGGGCTGGGCCAGCCTCACCACCACGCCCGGCAGGGACGTGACTCCTCTGCTGGACACCATCCTCAAGGCCGTCCCCGCGCCCGCCGTGGACCCGGACCGGCCCCTGCAGATGCTGGTGACCATGCTGGACTACAACAACTACGTGGGCCGCATCGGCATCGGCCGGGTGGTCAACGGCCGGATCGTCAAGGGCACGCCGGTGGGCCTCATCAAGCCGACCGGAGAGTCGTTCACCGGCAAGGTGGCCCGCCTGGAGCGCTTCTACGGGCTGGAACGGCGCGAGGTGGACTTCGCCAGCGCGGGCGACGTGGTGGCCGTGGCGGGCCTGCCTGAGATCCACGTGGGCGACACGGTGACCTCGGCCGAGCATCCCGAGGCTCTGCCGCCGCTGGAGATCGACGAGCCGACCCTGTCCATGGAGATCATGGTCAACAACAGCCCGTTCGCGGGCCGCGAGGGCAAGTTCGTGACCGGGCGGCACCTGCGCGACCGGCTGCTGCGCGAGAAGGAGATCAACGTGGGCCTGCGCGTGGAGGCCCTGGAGGGCGAGGGGCATTTCAAGATCTCCGGCCGGGGCGAGTTGCACCTCTCCATCCTCATCGAGACCATGCGCCGCGAGGGCTACGAGCTGGCCGTGGCCAGGCCCGAGGTGATCTTCAAGGACTCCCCCCAGGGCCTGCTGGAGCCGATGGAATACCTGGTCGTCGACATCCCGAGCGACTATCAGGGCACGGTCATCGAGTCCATGGGCCGGCGCAACGCCAAGATGGTGAACATGGCTCCGGAAGGCACGACCCGCACCCGCCTGGAGTACGAGATCGCGTCCCGGGCCTTGATGGGCTTCAAGTCGGAGCTGATGACCACCACCCGGGGCATGGGCCTGATGCACCACGCCTTCCATGGCTACGGCCCCAAGGGGCCGGACCCGGGGCTGCGCTCGCAGGGGGTCTTCGTGGCCAAGGAGACGGGCCGCACCACGGGCTACGCCCTGGCCAGCCTGCAGGAGCACGCCCAGATGTTCCTGGGCCCGGGCGTGGACGTCTACGAGGGGATGGTGGTGGGCCTGGCGGACACGGACAACGATTTCGTGGTCAACCCGTGCAAGGCCAAGGCCATGAGCAACATGCGCTCCAAGGCCAGCGACGAGGCCATAGACCTGACCCCTCCGCGCATCATGACCCTGGAGCAGTCGCTGGAGTTCATCGACGATACGGAGCTGGTGGAAGCCACGCCGCAGAGCATCCGGCTGCGCAAGAAGATCATGAACGCCAGCTTCCGCAAGCGCGACGACAAGCGGCGCGAGGGAGCGGCGGACTAGCCGCGGCCATGCCGACGTCCGAGATGTCTTTCTCGTCCCAGGACTCCGACGAGGAGTGGGTCGATGGCCTCAAGGTCCCGGTCCGGCGCAAATACGCCAAGCGAATCGTGCGGGGCCGCGCCGTGGAGACGGCGCCGCGCCGCGCCGGCTCTGCGGCTACCGGATGAGCGCGCTGGCCTTCGGCGGGAACACGCGCGAGCGCTCGCCGGTCTGCGTGGGAGATCGGGTCCGGGTCGCCGGCGACGTCATCGTGGGGCGCTGCGTGCGGCGCAACCGGCTCATCCGCTCGGCGCCCAATTCGCGCGACCCTCTGCTGCACGTGATCGCGGCGAACATCGACTGCCTGGTGGTGGTGGCGGCGGCGCGCGAGCCGGACTTCTCGGCCGGGATCGTGGACCGGTTCCTGGTGGCGGCCTCGTCGCAGGGCATCGCTCCGGTGCTCTGCGTCAATAAGCTGGACCTGATCAAGCCCGGGGCCAAGAAGGCCTGGTCGCACTATCCGGCGGCGGGCGTGGCCCTGGTGGAGTGCAGCGCGCGCAGCGGGGCGGGGGCGCAGGAACTAGCCGCGCTCCTGCGCGGCAAGACCGCGGCCTTCTGCGGGCATTCGGGGGTGGGCAAGACCTCGCTCCTGCGGCGGCTGCTGGGCGACGAGGGTTTCGGCCGGGTCGGCGAGCTTTCCGGGACCTCGAACATGGGCCGCCACACCACGAGCGGGGCCGTGCTGCTGCCCGCCGCCGACGGCTCGGTCTGGATAGACACCCCCGGCATCATGAACTTCGCTTTGGTGGACGTCGACCGGGCCGGCTTGCTCCAGCATTTCCCGGAGCTCGCCAAAGCCGCGGCAGGTTGTCCCGAGGGCTGTCTCCACGACGCGGAGCCGGGGTGCGCGTTGGCCGGCTTGCCGCGTTTGCGCAGCTACCGGCAGATCCTGGGCTCGCTGTAAGGATGCGGCTGCGCCGTCAGTCGCCGCCTTTGCCGCCGCCGCCTCTGCGGTCGTGGCCTTTCTGATGCATCCCGCCGCCGAACCCGCCTTTCTTATCGGAGGAGCCGCCGTAGCCTCCGCCGCGGCCGCCATAGCCGCTTGCGCCGCCGCCGTCGAATCCGCGGAACCCTCTCTGGGGCTTCTCCGGCATGGGCTTGGCTTCGTTGACGACGATCTGTTTGTCTCCGACGGTGGAGTTGTGGAACTTCTTGATGGCTTCCTGGGCTTCCTCGTGCGTGGACATCTCCACGAAGCCGAAGCCGCGTGATTGGCCGGTCCTTTTCTCCTTCATGACTTCGGCGCTGGCGACGGTGCCGCAGGCCGCGAACAGCGCGTTGAGCTGGACGTCGGTGAATCCGGTCGGCAGGCTTCCGACGTAGAGTTTTTTTCCCATTCTTCCCCCCTGCGGCGAGTCTTGGTCATATTATGCCACATACGGCGAGGCGCGGGGCGGCTGGTCTTGCGGAAAATGTATCATTAGGAGCCGAGCCCGAAGCTCTCGGGAGGATTGATATGAAATTCAACAACTTCGACGAACTGGTCCGGCTGGTCAAGGGCAGGCCCAACCGCATCGTCTCCCCCGGCGCCGGCACCCCGGAGGTCATCGAAGCCATCAAAATCGCCGACGACTACGGCCTCATCTCCGGCGGCGTCCTCATCGGCGACACCGCCCGGATCAAGGCCTTGGCCGCCGAGGCCCGGCTCGACCTGAACAGGTTCGAGCTCTGCGACTGCCCGGACCAAGCCCAGATGTGCAAGGCCGCCGTCGGCTTCATCAGGGAGGGCAAGGGAGACATCCTGGTCAAAGGCCACGTCGACTCGGCCCTCTACGTCAAGGCCATCATGAGCAAGGAAGCCAGGCTCATGCTGCCCGGAACCACCCTCTCCCACTTCGCCCTCTTCGAGACCGCCCGCTACCACAAGCTCTTCGGCATCGCCGACTCCGCCGTCCTCATCGCTCCCAACCTCGAGCGCAAGCGCAAGATCATCCAGAACTCCGTCGACATCATGCGCGCCTGCGGCGTGGAAAAGCCCAAGGTCGCCGTCATCTGCCCCGTGGAGAAGGTCAATCCCGCCCTGCCCAGCACCGTGGACGCCGCGGAACTGGCCAAGATGAGCCAGGACGGCCGCATCCGGAACGCCGTGGTGGAAGGGCCCTACGACCTCTACATCGCCCTTTCCCGCAAGCTCGCCGACCAGAAGGGCGTCCAGGGCGGCCAGGTCCCGGGCGAGGCGGACATCCTGCTCCTGCCCAACCTGGAGTCGTGCAACCCTCTCTACAAGGCCCTCAACTTCTTCGCCGAAGGCGTCAAACAAGGCGGCTTCGTGGCCGGGGCCGCCGTGCCGGTGCTGCTGCCCTCGCGCACCGACCCGCCTTCCACCAAAGCGCTCTCCATCGCGCTGGCCTCATTCTTGAAGGATCAGAAGAAAGCCGAAGGAGCTGACCATGAGCAACCCCGATAGCGGCGGACCCAGCCTGCAGGAACGCTACGCCCCCAACGGCACCTGCTTCGGCTGCGGCCCCGCCAACCCCGACGGCCTGCGCATCCAGAGCCGCCTCAGCGGCGACGCCGTGGTGGCCGAATGGCGCGCCAAGCCCGAGCACGAAGCCTTCCCGGGCTTTCTCAACGGCGGCATAGCCGGAGCCCTGCTCGACTGCCACTCCAACTGGGCCGCCACCCACCACCTCATGGTCTCGGGAAAGCTCGACGCCCCGCCCTGCACCGTCACGGCCGAGTACCACGTCCGGTTCAAGCGGCCCATCCCCACGAGCGGGCCCATCATCCTCTCGGCTCGGGTGGTCGAGGCCGCAACGGACCGCGCCACCACCGAGGCCACCCTCGAAGCCGGCGGCCAAATCTGCGCCACCTGCCGCGGCGCATTCGTGGCGGTCAAGCCCGGACACCCGGCCTATCACCGGTGGTGATGCCGGTCTAGAGCTCGCTTTCCAGGGCGTCGGCCACGGCCTGCAGGATCTTGATCCGGGCCCAGCGCTTATCGTTGGCCTCGACCAGCACCCACGGCGCGTGCTCCGTGCTGGTGCGCTCGATCATCTCGCAGGCCGCCGCCTCGTAAGCGTCCCACTTGGCCCGGTTGCGCCAGTCCTCCTCCGTGATCTTGTACTGCTTATAAGGAGTCACCTGCCGGTCCTTGAAGCGCTTGAGCTGCTCGTCGGCGGTCAGCGCCAGCCAGAACTTGCGCACGATGATCCCGGATTCCGCCATCTGCTCCTCGAAGGCGTTGATCTCCGCGAAGGCCCGCCGCCACTCCTGCGGCAGGGCGAAGCCCTCCACGCGCTCCACCAGCACCCGCCCGTACCAGCTCCGGTCGTAGAGCGTCACCCGCCCCACCCGCGGCAGGTCGCGCCAGAAGCGCCACAGATACGGCCGCGCCCTCTCCTCGTCGGAGGGCGCCGCCACCGAGTCCACTCGGAAGAGCCGCGCGTCCATGGCCTGGGTCAGCCTGCGGATCGCCCCCCCCTTGCCCGCCGCGTCCGCCCCCTCGAAGGCCAAGGTCAAGGAGCGCCCCTTCTTGCGCAGGCAGCGCGTGAGCGTCCCGATGCGGTTCTGCAGCCGTTCCAGCTTCTTGTCGAAAGCGGCCGGGTCGAGCTTCAGGTTCAGGTCCAGCTTGCGGATCACGCTGTTGGCCTTGGGCTTGGGATGGTCCGGCTTATGCTCCGGCTTGACCGCGCTGCGCGACTCCTCCAGGCGGCGCTCCAGAGCTTCGAGCACGAGACGCCCCGCCGTCAGGTTGCGGTAGCGCCGGTCCGTCGCCTCCACGATGTGCCAGGGAGCCTCCCCGGTCGAGGTCTTCATCAAAGAGTGCTCGCAGACCTCCCGGAACCTGTCGTAGCGCTTGTGGAACCTCCAGTCCTGCTTGGTCACCCGCCAGCGCGCGTCCGGGTCCGCCTCCAGCTTCTCGAAGCGCCGGCGCTGCTCGGACTTGGAGATGTGGAACCAGAGCTTGACCAGCAGCACCCCTTCGGCCACCAGCATGCGCTCGAACTCCATGACCTGGTCGAGGCGCTGGTCCAGTTCGGCCTGCCCCGTCTCCTTCATGACCCGGCTCACGATCGGCCCGGAGTACCAGGAGCTCAGCAGGACGGCGGCCTTGCGCTTGGGCGGCAGGATGCGCCAGAAGCGCCAGAAGAACGGCCGCTCGCGCTCCTCGTCGGTCGGGTCGCCCCAGGCGTGCACCGCCAGCCCGCGCGCGTCGAGCCATTCCAGGAGCTGGTTGGTGAACTCCGTCTTGCCCGCGCCTTCCACCCCCCCGATGAGCAGGACCAAGGAGAAATCTGATCCGGCCAGGGCCCGCTGGGCCTCCAGAAGGGCGGTGCGCAGCTTGGGCTCCTGGCGCTTGTAGTCCGCCTTCTCCAGGCGATTGCCGACTTCCGCAGTCTCGAACATTGGGATGCCTCCGATTAAGCTATGTTAAGAAAGCCGGACCCGGAAAGCAAGCTCTGCCTGGTCCGCATCATTCCAGCGCATCGCGAAGTTCGGCGAAGAGCCCGCTGGGAAGCTCCAGCATGGGCAGCGCGTAGAGGTCGCGCAGGTTCGGGACGCACCGCGCGTCGTCGAGCGGCCAGGAGACCGTCACCGAGCCCTGCCGGGCCTTTTTGGTCCCGCGCAGCTCCAGGACGCGGCGGTCCTCGGACACCTCCGCCTCCACCCCCCGCACCGCCGCCACGCGGCCCGCGCACTGCCGGCCAGAGCCGGGCAGGCCCTCCAAGGCAGGAAGGAAGAGCGTGCGGGGCCCGGCCCCCCGGGGCAGGCGTATGGGGAACTGCAAGGTCCCGGTCGCGGCAGGCAGCCTCCGGCGCAGGCCCGACATGAGGGACTCGTTGTCCCAGCAGCGCCTGCCGAAGCCGCCGTTGGGCACGCCGAAGCCCCGCGCCGGCAGGACTTCGCTGCCGGCGACCTCGGAGAACTCGTCGAGCCTCACGTAGGCGGGCAGGCGGAAGAGGAAGAAGTCGCGGCCCCGGCCCGCGACCCGCACCGGCCGCAGAGGGGCCAGAGCGGGCGAAAACGGCCGGCCCGGCTGCACCGCGATGAGCACGGGCCGTTCGCTCCGCGCCGGGGCCGCGCCCAGCACCGGGACATCGCGCAGGCACGGCGCGAAGAGCCACATGCCGTAGAGCAGGTCCACGTAGGCTCTCTGCCCGCCGGAGAGATAGCGGAACGCCGCGTTGCAGTCGTAGCCCTCCTCCGAGAGAGCGCGCGTCAAAGACTCCACCTCTCCCAGGTGCAGGGCGGCGTCGTTGCCTCCGGGCGAGCCGCGCGTGGCGGCGGCCAGAGACAGGAAAGCCGCCAGAGCGGGGGCCGCCCAGGGCATGCGGCCCAGGGGCTCCTGCAGGGCCCGGGCGCCCAGGACGCAGAGCAGGGGCAGTACCGGAGTGTAGTAGACCCATGACGTGTCGTGGCTGAAGAGCACGGGGAACAGCCCCAGAAGATAGGAGCCCGCGGCCCAGGCCAAAAAGCCGTCGCAAGGCTCCCGGTCGCGCCGGCGCCTGAGCAGCCAGACCAGAGCCATGAGGGCCGCGGCCACCAAGGCGAATCGCCCCGCGACCTCCGGCTGGAAGAGGCTGGGCGGCGGCTGCATGCGCATGCCCATGCGCGGGCCCAGCCCGAGGAAGGACAAGACGATGCCTAGGTTGATGCGCAGGGATCCGGCCGAGAAGATCTGCCAGCCGGCCGCCATCACCAAAGCCAGGCCGAGCAGGCCCAGACCGGCGCGAACTCGACTTCCGGGCCGCGCGCGCAATAGGAGGAACAGGGCCATGCCCGGCACGAAGAGCAAGGCCTCGGTGTGGGCCTGGCTCGCCAAAGAGAGGACGAAGGCCGCGCTCACGGCGGCAGCGGTGCGGCGCCGGCCGGAGGCCAGGAAAGCCGTCCCGGCGCACCAGACGAAGAGGCCCATGAGCGGCGCCACGAGCCCCGGGCTCCAGACCGGGTCAGCCATGAACCGGTCGAAGGCTAGCAGCCAGTACGCGGCCAGGGCCGCCAGGGCGACACCGCGGCCGGCGAGCCGCGCGCTGATCCGAAAGAGCAGCCAGGAGCTCAGGGCATAGAGGAGCGCGACCAGGCGCGGCAGCAGGCGCAGCGGCAGCCCGAGGCTCATCCACCAGGACAGGCAGCGCTGCCAGATGAAGCCGTGGAATAGGAGGTAGGACGAGGGGGGACCGAGGCCCGAGCAGCCTGAAGACGCGGCGCAGTCGCGCGCCGAAATGAGCTCGCGCATCGTGTCGGGGAGCACCGCCACGTCGTCGGGCGCCAGGCGCAGGGCCAGGAAAGCGGCGAAGGCCAAGACGGCCGCGGACAGGGCGTAGTCCGCGAGCCGACTGCGGAGGGGGCGGCTCGGCTGCGCGGGCGTCAAGGCCGCCATGGTGTCCGGGATTGTATTACATGGCGGCAGGGCTGTCCAGGACGGTCAGTAGATCCAGCCCGGCACGCCTTGCGGCCGCTCGCGCGGGGCCGGCCGCGTAGCCGGCAGTTCGATGGTGGGATAGGTCTCCTCGTTGATCCGGAGCTGCTCCTGCAGGGGCGAGGTGTCCTGGGCGGGCTGGCGCTGGCGGGCGCGGGCCGTGGGCGTGACGCCGCCGAAGCGGTAGGAGAAGGTGAAGCGCTGGGTGTCGCTCAGCGCGCCGCCCATGCCCCAGGCGTAGTCGAACACGACGCGGCCGCGCCAGCGCAGGCCGAAGCCCATGGTCAGGCCCAAAGAGTCGCGCAGGAACTGGTAGCCCATGCGCACGCCGAAGGACTTCTGCCAGAAATACTCCAGGCCGATGTCGGCCAGAGGCTGCTTCTCGTAGAGGCGGTATTCGCCGTCCGCGGCCGCGATGAAGTTGTGCACGGAGGGCACGCCGAACTGGTAGGCCAGTCCGCAGCGGGCGGTCAGGGGCAGGGGGTCGCCTTCGCTGACGAACTTCATCTTGGTGCCCATGTTGAGCATGGAGAGCCCGGCGCTCAGGCCCGCCTCGGGCGAGTGGGCGAGATAGCCGACGTCGGCCGCCACGGCCTGGGCGGAGTAGCCGCCCGCCAGGGCGGAGTGGATGTACTTGCCCGAGACGCCCATGAAGTGATTGACGCCGTAGCTGGCCTCCCCGACATCGATGGGAGTGCTGCCGACCCGCTCCGAATAGCCGAGCGTGCCCACGAAGTCGTTGCCCGCGCTCAGGCGCTGGGTGGCGCCCGCCGGGGAGCCGTCGGACTTGAGCTGGTTGTACTCGATGGTCCCGTCCTGGGCGAAGAGCAGGTTGGCTCCCACGCTGGTGTAGCCGTTGCCCGAGAACCCGGTGAAGGGCGTGGGGCCGGCATAGGCGATGTTCTCCACGGTCTGGTCGAAAGCCGAATCCGACTGGCCCGAGACCATGGAGAAGGCGGCCTCATGGGCGTTGAGTCGACTCATGCCCGCGGGGTTGTAGTAGAGGGCGGAGACGTCGGTGCCCACGGCCGTGAAGGCGCCGCCCATGCCCATGGCGCGCGCGCTCATGGGCAACTGCAGGATGGCGGCGCCGGTCGTCCCGGGGTTGTCGCTCGCGAGAGCCGGGGCGGATAGGCCCAGAGCCGCGGCCAGGAGGGCGGCTCTCATCGCCCCCTCCGCTGCAGGCGCTTGGCCAGCATCGCGGCGGCGGCCACCCGCACCTTCAAGGAGGCGTCTTCGGCCATGGCCCGGGCCAGGAGCTTCAGGGCGGGCTCGCCCGGCGCGGCCGCGGCCGCTTTCAGGGCCAGCAGGCGCTCCTCAGCGCCGCCCTCGCGCAGACGCCGCTCGGCCAGTCCGAGGTCCACGGACTGCCCGCTCGCGGCCAGCCCGGCGGCGGCCAAGGCGCGCACGCGCGGGTCTGGGTCATGGAGGCGTTCGGTGAAGAGTTTGGCCAGGTCCTCATCGGCGGAGGCGGCCAGGGCCGCGACGGCCTCGGCGCGCACCGCGGCGTCGTCGTCGCCGGCGGCGGCGACCAGGGCCTCGCGCACGGAGGCGAGGTTGGTCTGGCCGAGGGCCTTGACCGCCGCGGCCCGGACCACGGCGTCCTTGTCTCGGGCGGCCTCGAGGGATCGCCGCAGGAAACCCGCGGCCGCGGGGTGCTGGGCCAGGTCGAGGCGGCAGAGGGCCACGGCCGTGGCGTCGCGGACCTCAGCCGAGGCGTCTGCGAGTGTCCGCTCCATGAGGGAGGCCGCCTCTTCGGTGGCCATATCCGAAAGCCGGATTATGGCCTGGCCGCGGGAGGCTGGCGCGGCCGAGCTGAGCACGATATCCATGAGCAGCCTGCTCCCCCCCTCGTCGCCGAGCCGGAAGAGGCTGTAGCCGGCCTCCAAGCGCACGTTCACGTCGGGGTCGCGTCCGGCCTTCTTGAGCAGCTCCAGGGTCTTGGGTGTGGATTCCCCGATATCGCCCAGAGCCGCGGCCACGGCGCTGCGGACTTCCGGGTCGGAATCGGCGGAGCGGTCGGCCAGAAAAGCGCGGGCTTGGCGGTCGAGCGCGGCCGCCGAGGCGGAGGCCGCGGCGTGCGCGCCGGTCACGACGACTGCGAGTGCAGCCAGGACAACCATGCACAGGCAGGATACCCTTAGACGTTTACGGAAATATTTCAAGGGTTTTTCCGGGAAACGGACGCCTCCCCTGTCGGGGAGGCGCGAAAAAGTGGGCCCGCCAGGAATCGAACCCGGATCCCGTGGTTCGAAGCCACGTGCTCTATCCGTTGAACTACGGGCCCTAAGACGTTGATTTTACAACAATAACTCAGGAAACGGGGGTATGGCTTGAAACGGGGTGGTGCCCTAGGTGGTGCCCTTCCAGCATCGGCGTCTGCGGTTTGACGGGTATGGCGGACTCGAAAGCGGCCATTTCGGAGGCTAGGTGCCCGGAGCCCAAATGGGCATAGCGTTGCGTCATGGTGGGCGTGGAGTGGCCTAGGAGCTTTTGCAGCGCGGGCAGGTTGTGGGTCTGCATAACGAAGTGAGAGGCGAAGGTGTGGCGCAAATCATGAAACCGAAAGCCGAAGATTCCCGCCCGCTCTAGTGCCTTCTTGAAATAGCGTTGTAGCATAATGAGGGGCAGGTTGAACACGGAGCCGGCGGGCTGCGGCCCCATGCTCATCAAAACGTCGTGGAGCTTGGTCGGTATGGGAATCTCCCGGGGCTTGCCGGATTTGGTCTTGAGCAGGTAGATCGTGCCCTGTTCCAGGTTCACGTTCTCCCAGGTAAGGCCCAGTATTTCCCCCCGCCTCATTCCCGTCAGCAAGGCGCAGAGCAACACGGGATACAGCCTGGGATGCGCGGCGGCTTGAAGCCGCTCCATTTCCTCATGGGACAGGTAGCGGAGCCTGTGGGGCGATTCCCGGCCCTTCTCGACCCGCGAGCAGGGGTTGTCTCCGTGGAAGTCCTCCCAATCGTGGGCCTTGTTGAACATGGACCGCAAGAGGCCAAGGTATCGGTTGGCCGTGGCCTTCGTGTGGACGCCGGCGATTTCGTTGTAGTAGCGCTGCACGTCCGCCGTGGTGATGGCTCCGACCTTCTTGCCCGCGAAACGGGCCTTGATTCTTTGGAACATCCATTTCCAGGTGGGCGACAGCAGGAATCGGCCGTGAAGCTCCCAATACCTGTCCGCGACTTGCGCGAAGGGCCGGACGTTGGCGACCCGCCCCGGGAAGTGGCGCTGCTCGGCGACTTCGGTCAGCCGCTTCGCCAGAATCTCTTTGGCGAGCGCGTAGCTGGTCGAGCCGGTGGGCTCCCGACGGCGCTGGCCGTTGACTCGGTAGCCGATCCACCACTTGCCGCGTTTTTTGAATATCGCCATGTTGGACTTGCCTTATAACAGTAGTAACACGTTATGATATAGATTAACAGGTCTATACCGTTATGTCAATACTTGCCTTGCTCTCTTCATAACAGTAAAATACCGGCACCATGAGGCAGAGCAAATTCACCGAGCCCACGGTGCGGCTCGACCTCCGGCTGCCGAAGTCACTCCACAAGGAATTGCGGCAACGGGCCATCGACGAAGGCCGTTCGCTGAATTCGGAGATCATTCAGGCTTTGAAGAAGCACTTGTCTTTGCTTCCCCGCTGACCCACCCATCCACGGCTGCCTTTTCGAACTTCAACGCCCGCCCGATCCTCACGATGCAGTCCGGCGGGATCTTGCCCAGACTGACATAGGTGTAGATCGTCGGCACCGGCATCGAGATGTAGTGCGACAACTCCCGGATGTTCATGAGTCTCTTTTCGATAAGCACTGCCCCTCCTCATCCATAGAGAGTCACCCTCCAGACATTATTCGCTTGAGCCGGTCATTTCCGGGACACCCCGTGATGCCCCAAGAGGGCAGGTTTCCTTCGCTATGGCTACAGGCATTAGCAGAGTGCCCCCTCACTTAGTAATCGAATGAGCCGGCCATTTTCGCACATTCCCGGATCATTCCAACCGGACTGCCGGGCCATCCGCACAGTGGCCCTGCATACATTATTCGCGCGAGCCGGCTATTTCGCTGCCAGATACCATGGCCCTCCACTCCTTAATGCGTTTGAAGGCAGCAATTCCGCACATCCCCCAGCGGGGGCGGCCTCAGCCATGATGCGTCTGGAAGACTCCGGCCTTTTCAGCCTGGGCGGCGCACAGCAGCCGCCTGCTATGAATCAGGTGGTAGGAGTAGGCGCAGCCGGGTCAGAGGCCGAGACCACGTCCGAATTCCAAACCGCGGCCCCGGGAGCGACCCCGGTCCCTCGACTGCTCGCGCTCGGCTAGCACGGCCTGTGCCTTGAGCGCCACAGCGCCCTTCTCGTCGTCTTTGAGATGACGGCAGGCATCCTCCGGGGTCTGTGTCTTCGTGACGATCTCCGCGACCGCGAGCTTGGCTTCCGCGCTCTTGCCCTTCCATGCCAGGACAGCCTTGGCCTCAGGACTGTCGAAGAACTTTACGATCCGCTCTTTGACCGCGGGGTCCATGCTGTGCCGCATCACGACCCGCTCCTGGATTCGCGCCCGCTCTTCCCGCCCCTTGTCAATTTCGAGGAACCGCTGGATTTCGTGTTTGTCGTATATCTTCATACCGTTGGTCGCGGTCTCGAAATCCATGGTGCCGGAGCGGATAAGGCCGATGGCGATGCTGTAGTCAGGCAGCGCCTTATAGGTGGACAGAGCCTTAGCGCCAGGCTCAGAGCTCAGGTATTCGGCCGCACGGTGCCTCTCCGCGTCATTGAGGTCCTTGCGCTCGTTGAGGCGCTTTTCCATGTCCGCCATGTGCTCCAGGCGCCCCCTTTGCAGGAGCTCGCTATCCCCAGCCCCGGCCATGTAAGCCCGATTGTAGATGCAGGGGTCATCCGCCAACCCCTTCCCATGGGCAAGCTCGCCGAGCGCGTGGAGCCTGACCTTGCGCTCCATCCGCTCGGCGCAATCCAGCGTCACGTTGATATCATGCGTGTCCTGCTTGACGCTCGAAACGGCGGCAATGCCCCGCAATTCCGCGGCATCGTCCGTGAATATCCTCACGTCGTCGCGGGCCCGGGTGATCTGGACGTAGGTGTTGCGCTGGTCCTGCAGCTGCGGCACCGACGTGTCGGCCTCGACTACGACCTTGTCGTAGGTCTGTCCCTGGCTCTTGTAGGTCGTAAGCGCGTAGCCATGATCCAAAGCGCTGTACCGCGCCAAGTCGATGCAGACCTCTCGGCCTTCCTCAAGGCGCACTGAGATTGAATCCTTCCCGGTCCGCGTGACATAGCCGATCTCGCCGTTGCGGACATCGTAAGCTCCGTACTCGTTTTCCAGGAAGACCACTCGCTCGCCCACGGCGAGCTCGCGCTTGGCGGATTGCTTCACGCCGTCATGGTCCGACCAGGAAAGGGTGTACTCGCGGGCTGCGCCGATCTTCCCCTGCCGCGCAAGCTCCTCACGGATGATGACATTGAGTTCCTCGCGGCCCTGCCGGCTGCCGGTCAGGATCAAGACGTCCTTGTCGTAGTGCTGGGCGATGAAAAGACGCCGCAGCCTGGCGTCAGATATCTCCGCCACCTTGCCCGCCTGGTCCAGGACGGCCAGGCTCTCCCGCATGCGGCCCTCACGGGCCAGGTCCACGGCCTTGCGCAACTGGGAGTCGCGCTGGCGGTAGTTCTCGGTAAGGCTCACCAACTCGCCTGACTTCTCCGCGGCCTCCACCAGCCTCTCGAAAGGACGCCCCGCCCCCACGGCCTGGATCTGGTTGCGGTCCCCCACCAGCACGACCTTGTCGTCATGCTCCGCGGCATTGCGCAGCAGTTCGGCAAGCCCCCGGCTGTCCAGCATGGACGCTTCGTCAACGACCACAAGCCGGGGCCCGCGGGGCTTCCGGTGCGCCTCGCGGGCCTCCCGCCGCTCCTGGGCCAAGTACGAGGCCAGGGTCTCAGACATGATGCCGGACTCATCCTCCAGCTTGCGCGCGGCCACGCCCTGGACTGTCACGCCCACGACCTCCCAGCGCGCCTCCTGGGCTGCTCTGTTTACGGCCTTGAGCATGGTGGTCTTGCCCGAGCCGGCGTCGCCCTGGACCAGCACGGTACCACGCTCGGCCGTCAGGATAGCGGCCGCGGCCTTGGCCTGGGCCTCCGAGAGCCTCCGGCCGATGCCGTTGGCGAGTTCCGCCACCCGGGCCTCCGCAGCCCCGCCCTCCATGGCCAGAGCTCCGGCAGCCTTGCGGGCCTGGAGGCACTCCCGCTCCACCCGGGTCATCTCCCAGGTGGTGTAGCGGCCATCATCCGTGACCAGGAGGTTGCCTGCCCGCACCTGGTCCCACAGCAGGTGATTGGCCTGGGCGAACGTCACCGGCTCCCAGGTCTCGGCCCGGCCGAGCTCGGCCAGGTACTCGGTTATCATGGCCTCCTTGCTTGCGCAGGCCGTGCCCTCGGTCGCCCGCCGCGCCGCAGCTTGCCAGCGGGCGATCTCGGTCTGTTGGCGCTCCCCCGCCAATTCCTGCCGCGCCTCGACTGACCACTTAGCCTCCTTGAACCACTCCTCGCGAGCGCGGACCGCGTCTTGCCGGTTCTCCTCAGCGGTCTTCTCCCGGTGCCGGGCTATCCGGCTTTCCCAGTCCGACCGGACGGCCGACTTCTCCACGTCAGGGTCCTTGTCCTTGCGCGTCTTGCGCCAGGCGTCCATGTCCCGGGCGCCGTTGGCCTTGGCTGATGCGATCTTCGCATGCCGGCGCGAGAACTCGCGCTCGACTGCCAGGGACACGGCGTCCAGGCGCAGTTCTCCTTTCTTGGTGTAAGAGACCGAGTACCCGAGTTCCTTGAGCTTGGCCGCCAGCTTGGCCCGGTACATGGCCCCCCACATCTTGTTGAAGTCCTGGGCCATGATCTGGCGGCCGTCCAGGGCCAGGACCTTGCCGTCCATGGACGTCAGGTTCATGACCACCACGTGGGTATGCAGGTGCGGGTCATGGTCCCGGTTGTAGCCGTCGCGCGCGGTCACGTAAGCCATGTTGCCGGTCTTGACGCATTCGCCGGGCCGGGGCTGGGCCGCGGCGTGTCGGACTTCGATCTCCCGCATGGTCTCGAGCACGGCCTGGTCGTGGGCCTCGATGATGCGCGAGTCGCGCTCGGTCACCAGGCCGGCCACGCTCACGGACTTGGGCGCCGAGAACACGAGGTCTATGCCCATGACCTTGTGCTCGCGGCTCACCTTGTTGCCCGCCGCGTCCTTGCCAGAGAGCAGGTTCGTGAAGGCGGCCTGGGAAATCTCACCGCCAGGGGTCAGGCCGAGCTGGGCGGCGAGTTTGCCGTGGACCCGGACATGACTGCGGGCCTGGTTGGGTTCCGAGAGGTTCTCAACGTCAGAGCCCTGCGAGAAATAGTAGTTCTCCTCCTTGGTGTGGTAGGCGGAGATTGACGCGGGGTTGCCTGTCAGCTTGCAGGAAGTCAACATGGCCTCACGAATTATAGCAGACAAAGTACGTTTGTACAATGGTGCATACTTAAAAATACCCAAAAATGCCGCACGCAACTTAAAGGTCCCCCCTCACCGAGCTCGTACAGGAATCTTCAGGCCACTTTGTGGGAGGCGGTAGGGAGCGCCGCTTATTCCAGCAGGCTGGCGGCGCGGAAGCTAAGGCAGGTCTTGTCAGTCAGGATGACGTGATCGAATCCCTGGCAGGGTACGTCAATATCAGAATCTCGCCGACACCGAGATCCGGTTCGTCACGCCCAGCCCGCCGTAAGGCACGAAGGCATAGTCCACGCTCAGCGCCTTGCAGGCAAAGCCCGCTCCCACGGACAGGCCCGAGACCCCGGTGACATCACCCATGGTGCGCGTGTCGAAGCCCAGCCTGCCCGCGACCCCCCAGTTGTCCTTTACTGGGATGACGTACTCGGTCCCGACCGCGGTGTAGGCTTCGTCGCCCCTGGGCAGGCCCATGTCCAAGCTGGCCAGCCAGTGCTGGGTCAGCTTGAATGCCGCGCCGGCCTTGAAGGTCAGGGGCAGGTTCTCAGCCGTCTGCTCGTGCTTGAGCGTGCCGCCCAGGTTGGTCACGGTCAGAGCCAGGTCGAGCCGCTTGTCGAGATAGCTGGGGCTCAGCACGCCGAAGTCCACGGCCGCGGTCTGCGCTGTATTGAGTATCTTGGCCTGGATGTACTTGAGCGCGCCTCCGACGGAGAAGCCTTCCACCTTGCGGCTGTAGCCTGCCGAGAGCGCCAAGTCATAAGGCGTGAAGGTGCCCACGGTGTTGAAGTTGCTGTCCGTCTCGTTGATGGAGCCCGCGTTGAAATACTGCAGGCCGGCTCCGAAAGCCCCGGCCTTGCCCAGGCTCTGCGCATAGGCCGCGTAGTCGTAGAAGCTCGATTGCAGGTAAGCCGCGTGCATGAAGGTTGCGGCGCGATGCTCCACCTTGACCAGGCCGGCCGGGTTCCAGTACAGGGCCTCCGCGCCCTCGGCCACCGCGCTGTAAGCCCCGCCCATGCCCATGGCCCGGCCGCCCACGCCCAACTGCAGGAACTCGGCCGCGGTGGTGCCCTTGGCCGAGGAGCCGAAGCTGCCGGCCTGAAGGCTGCCGCTGAGAAGACCTAGCGCCAAAGCCGTGGTCAGCATGGTCTTCATCTCTGGACCCCGACCTTGAAGGTCTTCTGCGTACCGTTGCCTTGGGCGAACACGAAGTAGACCCCGCTGGCTACCCAAGCGCCGGACTGGTTGGTTCCGTCCCAGGTCGCTTGGCCTAGCGCGTCCGCGTTGAGGTCCTTGACCATGGCTCCGCTCAACGTGTAGATGCGCAGCCGGGCGCTGACCGGCAGGTTCTTGAACTGCATGGGACTACAGCTCTGGCGCAGGGGGTTGCAGGCGATCTGCATCTCCGCCACCGTGCTAGTGGCTTGCGCCGCGGCCAAGGCCGGTATGAGGGCCTGGTAGAGGGAGAAGTGGTCGGTCAGAGCGCTGACCACGCGGCGGGAGGCGTCCACTTGGCTGGGCAAAGCGAGCCAGGCATGGCTGGCCGGGTTCCAGTAGTGGACCGCGACCTTGCCGGCCTGCCCCAGCAGGATGGCGGCTGGGTCATAGGGCAGTTCGATGGTCACCGGCACCGCGAAATTCGTGCCTTCCGGGCCGAACTGGACCGCGTCGCCCGCAGGGGCCAGCGAGACCGCGGACAAGGTCCTAAGCCGGACTTCGCTGTCCGCCCCCGCAATCTCGGCGCGGTCGATGGAGATGTCCGTGGTCTGGGACAAGGCGCCGGGCGGGACGACCACAGCGACGCGGCTGGGCGTGACCACTGTGCCGCCTTCCTCGCTATCGAGGGGCAAGGAGGCTTGGCCGTACCATGTCGGGATATAGGTCGGCGCTGGGGCGGCCGCGGCCAAGCTCATGCTCACGAAATGCGTTCCGCTGGTGCCCACGCCGTAGATGAGCACGTTGCTCTGCGCCGTGCCGCCGGAGGGCGAGAGGGCGACGACTACGGTGTAGGTGCCCACGCTGAGGCTGGCGGGGATCACGCCACGGATCATGGCGTCGTTCCATACGGAGATGCCGGCCGCGGTGCCGCTGAAAGTGACCTTGGTGGCTGAGCCGTTGTAGGGGCCGAAGCCTGAGCCGTCGAGCTCGAAGGCCCCGCCGGGCTGGCCCTGGGCCGGAATGACCTGCGAAATCTGCGGCAGGACCACGTTGAAGCTCTGCGCGGCCGAGTCAGCCAGGCCGCCGTCGGCTGTGGCCCGCTCGATGAGCACGGTCTGGGTCCCGGTCGAGACCTGCCCCGGCACGCGGCCCTGGATGGTGGTGTTGTTCCAGACGCTGATGGGGGCCACGATGCCGTTGAACTTGAGCCGCGTGTTGGAGCCGTTGTAGGCGCCGAAGCCGGTGCCGGTGACTGTGAAGGGAACGCCGATGGGGCCTGTCACCGGCGTCATGGTCGAGACTTGGGGCAGGATGACCGAGAAGGTTCCGGCGTCGCCTTGCGCAAGGCCGGTGCCGGCCTGGCGCTCGACGGAGACCGCATAATCGCCTGGGGTGAGCCCTGGTATGGTGCCTTGGATGGTGGAGTCGTTCCACACGCTGATGGGGGCGGCGATGGTCCCGAACTTCACCTTGGTGTTGGCGCCGTTGTAGGCGCCGAAGCCCGAGCCGGTGATGGTGAAGGGTATTCCGATGGGTCCGAGCATGGGCGTGACGGTGGAGATCTGCGGCAAGACGACCAGGAAGGTGACCGGGTTGCTCAAGGCCACGTCCGGGCCGGCTTGGCGCTCCACGCTGACCGCGTAGGTGCCTGAGGAGAGGCCAGGAATGGTGCCCTGGATCAAGGTGTTGTTCCAGACGCCTATGGGAGCAAGCAGGCTGCCGAACCTGACCCGGGTGTTGGGGCCGTTGTAGGTCCCGAAGTTGGTCCCGGTGATGCTGAAGGAGATGCCAATGGGTCCGGTCGAGGGATTTATGGCGGTGATGACCGGTCCGGTCACCGTGAAATAGATGGTCGCGCTCTGCGCCAGGCCGCCGTCCGCGGTCTGGCGCTGGACCACGACGGGCTGGTCGCCGGAGGGCACGGCGCCGGGGATGGTGCCCTGAATCAAGGCGTCGTTCCATACGCTGATGGGCGCGGACACGCCGCCGACGAGAACTTTGGTGTTTGCCCCGTTGTAGGAGCCGAAACTCGCGCCGTTCAAGGTGAAGGCCAGGCCGATGGGACCTAGCACCGGGGTCATGGTGGAGACCTGAGGCAGGCTGACGGTGAAGGTGCCTGCATTGCTCTGCGCCAAGCCTGTGCCGACCTGGCGCTCCACTGTGACCGCGTAGCCGCCGGCCGCAAGCCCGGGGATGGTGCCTTGGATCAACGTGTCGTTCCATACGCTGACAGGCGCGGTGATTGCCCCGAACTTCACGCGGGTGTTGGAGCCGTTGTAAGGCCCAAAGCCTGTGCCCGCGATGGTGAAGGGGATGCCGATGGGCCCGGTCGAGGGGTTGATGGTGGCCACAGCCGGCTCCATGACCGTGAAGGTCCCGGCCGCGCTCGTCGCCACCGTGGTTCCGGCTTGCAGTTCGATTAAGACGCCGTAGGCTCCGGCATCCAAAGCGGGCACCGTGCCTTGGATGGTGGAGTCGTTCCAGACGCTGATGGGGGCTGCTGTGGAGCCGAACTTCACGCGGGTGCTAGTGCCCCTGTAAGTGCCGAAGCTGGTCCCTGTGATGGTGAAGGGCACGCCGATGGGCCCGGCGGAGGGCGTCATGACGGTGACGCTGGCCGTTGTGATCAAGAAGTAAGCCGTGTCCGAGGCGGAGAGTCCGCCGTCCGAGGTGGCGCGCTCGACGACCACAGGGGCCAAGCCGGCGGGAGCGTCGGGGACCGTGGCCACGATCCTGGTGTCGTTCCACACGCTGACCGCGGCAGCGGCGCCGTCTACGCGCAGGCGGGTGTTGGAGCCGTTGTAGGGGCCGAAGCTGGTTCCCAGAACGGTGAGGCTGATGCCGATGGGGCCGGAAGAGGACTGCACGTCCGTGATCGCCGGGACAGAGACCAAGAAGCTCGCGGCTTCCACGCTGGCCAGGCCGCCGTCTGATGTGGCGCGCTCGATGGTCACGGTGCGGATGCCCGCAAGCGCGTTGGGGATGGTGCCCTGGATGTTGTGGTCGTTCCACACGCTTATGGGCGCGGCCACGCCGCCGATCTTGACCCGCGTGTTGGAGCCGTTGTACGGCCCGAAGCTTTCGCCCGTGATGGCGAAGGGCACGCCGATGGGACCGGCCAGCGGGGACATGATCGAGGCCGAGGGCAAGTTCACGGTGAAGAGCCCGGCCGAGGTGGCGGTCACGCTGGAGCTGGTCTGGCGTTCGACAGCGACCGAGTAGGCGCCCGGGGAGAGTCCAGGGATTGTGCCTTGGATCGTCGTATCGTTCCACACGGAGATGGGTGCCGAGGCGGTGCCGAACTTGACCCTGGTGTTGGATCCGCTGTAGGCGCCGAAGCCAGTTCCGGCAATGGTGAAAGGAATGCCGATGGGCCCGGAAGAGGGCACTACAGCCAACTCCGCGACGACCGCCAGGGTCTGGGTCGAAGCGACCTCGGAGAAGCTGCTTGCGATCATGTCCCCATTGGACGCTCTGATGCGGGCGAAGTAAGACGTGCCGGGCGCCAATCCGAAGACCGTCGTGCCCGTGCTTTGCAGCGTGATAAGGTCGGCCACGGAGCCGTCCGTTGAGACCGCGAGAGCGTAGTCGGTCCCGGCCGGGTTGCTCGAAGCGTCCCAGGCCCAGGTGATGCTGTAGGAACTCACGGACACCGCCTGTAACTGGCTCGGCACCGCGGCCAAGGTGTAGACCCGAGACGAGCAGATTATCGGGCTTTCGCCGGAGGCATTGGTCGCGGTGACGCAGCGCGAGCGGGCAGAGTTGGGCGGCTGACCCAGCAAAGTGAATGAGCTGGCGATGACATCGGCCTGCTTCGACCCTGCCGTCGATCTATAGACCGAATAGCCGAGAGCGTTGTCAGCCTGGGCCCAGGTCCAGACGATGGAGGAAGTCCCGAGCACCTGGGCCGTGATCCAAGCCGGCGCCAGCGGCGCAACATTGCCGGTCGGCCCCTCCCAAGTAAAGGTGACGGCCACGGGCGTCACGGTCTCATTGCCAGCCAGGTCGACTCCCCGGGCATAGACCGCGTAATTGCGGCCTTGCGCCAAGTAACCGCCCAGGTTGCCCAAAATATCCCCGGACGTAGGAGATGCGCCAACGTAGGCGCTCCAATTCACGGAATTCTTTAGCGGACCGCCATTGGACCTCAGGTAGACCGGGGCAGAAGCTGCGGCCCAGTGCCCTGCCTGGCCGCTCCACCAAAGCCCGGTAGCCAGATCCCGCACCGCAAGATCCACGCTGCCGTTCAACGCCACGGCGTCCTGGACCGTGCCTTGGATCGTGTTGAGGGCGGAGACGGTGGAGCCGTTGACTATGGAGGTGATGCTGATGGACGGCGGCACCGTGTCGGGAGCTATGGAGAAGTCCGCATTGCTGATCGAAGAGCCTGCCAGCACCGGAATGCCCGCGATGTGGTTGTAGAAGCCCATGGGCGTGGCCGAGGAGAATTGCAGGCTCGTTCCCTCGAAAGCCGCGATCCAGTAAGAAGCAGGCGCGGGCAGGCTGAGACTGTAGGGCAGCATGGTCCCGGCTGTGGCTGTCAGCGCGACCATCTGCGGCTGTTCATTGAAACCTGTAGTCGAGTAGACCACCATGACATTGGCCCCCTCGGCAAAGCCCAGGGGTTTGGTGATGGTGCCCGAGATGGTGGCCGAGGCTCCCAACGCGCAAGCATTGGGCCCGGGAGCGCCGGCCACGGCCGTGTTCCCGAAGAATACCTCGGGGTCGGCGGAATCCACCACCCAGGGCGTGCCCGCCCCGTCTACCGCGATGAGATCGTTATCAAAGCCGTCGGGGTCGGTCTTAGGATAACCGGCAGCCAGGTTGCCCGAGGAGTCGTACTTCCACACGGCGGAGGTCGTCGAGGAATTGCCCACGACCCAAGGATTGCCGGCCGGGTCCAAGGCCAAAGCCTTGGCCGCGGCCGAGGTTCCGGCCGCGTTATGCCACAGGCTCGTGGACACCAGCACCCCGTTGGAGTCGAATCTCAGCAAAGCGAGGTCGGTGGCCGCGCAGTTGGGATAGGCCTTGGAAGCCGCCACCCAGACGGTCCCGGTCTGAGAGACGCGCAAACCCATGACCAGATTATCCTGGACGTTGGCGAAAGCCTGCGGCCAGAAGACCGGGAACCCAGCGGCCAAAGAACCGTTGGAAGCGTACTTCCACAGGGCCAGGTCCAGGTGTCCGGTCACCGGGTCCGAGCTTATGCCGGCGGACCAGGTGTTGCCCGATGAGTCCTTGTTCGTGGCCAAGCCCCCGTCGAAACTGCCGCCGGAGCGCTGGTAGTTCTTGGGGAAGCCCGGCGCCAAGGAGCCGTTGGCGTTGTATTTCCAGAGCCCGAAGCGGAAGGTGGGGTTCTGAGAAGTCTGCTCTGCGCCCGCGAGCCAGGCGTTGCCCGAGCCGTCTACAACCACGCCGCCGCTATAGATGAAGCCGTTGGCGCCGGCGTAGGCTACTGAAGCCTGAACGACCTGTCCCGTTCCCGCGACCTTCCAGACCGCGAGGCCTGAAGAATTGGTCCCACCCACCCAGTTACCCGATGGGCCGAAGCCGATGCCGAAGTTCCCCGAATCCACGGCGTCAGGCAGGACGGTCCCGGCCAAGTAGTTGCCTGCCGAGTCGTGCTTGCGCACGCTCATGGTGGTCGGGGTCTGGCCGTCGTAATCCTGGGTCACGGTCCAGATGTTGCCCGAGCCGTCTCGGCCCAGAGCCACGGCGTAGCCGGCCTCGGCGGTGTTGGTGCTCTTGATGATCACGCTCACGGCCGCTGTAGAGACATTGCCGGATGGGTCCATGGCCTGAGCGTAGATGGCGTACTTCTCGCCGCCCAGCACCGGCGGCGTTGCCCCGCTCCAGGTGATGTTGTTCATGGGCCCGGATCTGGCGGCGTGGTTCCAAAGGGCGCCTGGCGTGGAGATGAATACGCCTGAATACGGATCGAGCCAGGTTCCGTCCGTGAGATTGGCCACTGCCAAGGTGAGGTCGCTTATGCCTATGTTGTCAGAGGCTGTGCCGGAGAGCGCCAGCATGGCTGCGGGGATGGTGGAGCCGTTTACGGGCGCAAGGATCGCGAGGCTGGGGGCTTGCTGGTCTACAGCCAAGCTGATGGCGGGAGCGGTGGCGGGGGTTGCTCCCAGGAAAACGGGCGCGGAGAGGTTGCCGCCCAGGGGGTTGCCGGGGCCAAGGCCCTGGCCGCCGGCTGCGATGTAGCCGGTGCGGTCGTAAGCCGCGGCGATGTAATAGGTGGCCGGAGAGGGCAGGCCGGTCAAAGTGTAGTTGAACACGGTGCCGCTGTTGGGGGCGGGCAAGAAGCCCAGGCTTTGGGGGTTCTGAAAATCGGGGGTGTTGCTGGCCAGGAAATATACGCTGCCGCCGGTGAAGGCGTCCGCGTAGTTCAAGACGCCGGAGATGTCGGCCAGGGCGAGGATTTGGCTCCAGACCTTGTAGGTGCCGTCGCTGTCTGTGCCGAGGATGTTGAGGTTGGTCCCGAAAATGGTGAGGATATTGCCCGTGTTGGTGGGCGCGGCGGACGGATATGAAGGATAGGAAGAGACCAAATTCAAGGTCGAGCCGCCTTCTGCCGGGTACTGCCAGACTGCCAGGCCGGTATTGCCGGAAGAATCCAGTTGGGTGCGGCCGGTGAGCCAGAAGCGGCCTGCGGAGTCGAGGTCGAGGCCTTGGGCTTGGTCGGAATAGGTGCCAGTTGAGGTGGCGACCAGGGAGATGGCTGAGCCGTCCCACTGCCAAAGGGCGGCTACGGTGCCGGTCTGGGTGTGGGCCCAGCCGCTGAGCCAGATGTTGCCTGCGGTATCTTCGAGCAGGGCCTGGGCTGAGCTGCCGGTGCCGCCCAAGGAATTGGTCCAATCGAAGCGGACCATGTTGCCGTTGGAGGGGTCGTAGCGCCACAGCGCAACGTCTCTTGTGGCTCCGGCCAGCCATATGGGCCCTGAGCCGTCGGCGAGGATGGCTTGGGCTGTGGCGCCGGGGAAGAGGCCGATGCGGGGCAGGCCGGAGGGGCTCGCCTGCCAGAGGGCGGCTGAGCCGTTGGAGGCGCCCGCAATCCACAGATTCGTGCCGTCAGAGTCTACGGCCGTGGCTTGGCCGTCGAGGGGCGGGTGGTTTGTGGTCGAGAGGGGCGAGCCTTGGGGAGAGACCTTATAGATGGTCGCGCCGGAAGAACTGGTTGCAATCGTGTAGGCGTTGCCTGAGCCGTCAAAGCCGAGGTTCCAGCCTGTGGTCATGGCGGCCCCGGCCAGGGGGACTGAGAAATCCGTGCTGCCGTTGCTGGAGTTGCGGGTGAGGCTGAATGAATTCGAGAAGTTTGAAACCTGCCAGAGTTTGCCCGAGGGGTCGAGGGCGGCGGCGAGGTTGCCGGGAGTGGGACCGCCGCAGGTGAAGAACTGGGGGTTGGGTTCTGTGCCGCTGTTTCTGGTGGCGACTACGATGGGGATGTTGCAGGTGGAGGTGGTTGTGAGGATCAGCAGGGGGTTGCAGACTTGGATGACGTAGTTGGTGTTGGGCTGGAGACCGGTTAGCTGGACTGGATTGGTTGTGGTGAAGCTGGAGGGGCTGAAGGAATCGCGCGAGGGGTCGCACAGGGTGCCAGAGGGACCAGTGCCGAGGCGGACTTCGTAGAGGGTGCCGGAGGGGTTCCCGTGGGGGTCCCAAGAGATGTTGAAACTTGTGTCGGTGCGGCTTGCCACGGTGGTAGCGCCGGGTAACATGGCCGAGTTCTGGACTACATTGATTTGGATGGATTTGGTGGACTCCTTGTTGCCAGCCCGGTCCACGCTAAAGTAGTAGAGGGTGTGATGTCCCGAAGGCAGGGATACCGGCATCCAGAAGAGGGCATTTTGACAGGACCCGAACGGATAATTGGAATCGGGAAGGCTTGCCGGGGCGCCGCCAGGGCAGTTCTCTGGCAAGGTGTCGAAGAGATAGAAGGTCTTGTCTACGCTGGAGGAAGAAATATCGGCAGGGAAGTCGGTAGCGGTGAAGCTGATGCTGGAACCAGCGATGGCAGCAAGATTGCCGGCGACGAGGGCTGAGGTGCCGACGATGACAGCCTGGGTCACTGGCGCTTGGGTATCAACCGCAACATCAACGAAAGCGTCTATGATGTGCGGGGTTTCCACGTTCTCGGTATTGTCCACGCCCAAGAACTCGATTCTATGGTAACCCTGGGTGAGACTGAAAGGCAGAGCGTACTGGAAGAAATCCCCATTATCAATGGTGACCAGAATTCGCGACATTCCAGAGGCGACTGACGCGACTACGGGATCGTCGCCGCCGAGACTCAACAGAGTCGAGGTAGAGAGCAGAGAGTGGCCGATGGTATCTGAACTGGCCGAGCCGGTGAAGGTAATACTGGTGACGGGCGGGGTTCCGTCAGAATAGATGGCCGTCGAAACGAGCACTTCGGAATTGCCCGCACTGTCGATGCTTCCGTAGTAAATAGCATGGGCACCTTGGGGCAAGGGGAAGGGCCCCTGATAAGCGCCCAATTGCGTCGTGCTTGAAACAGGATTGTCGATAGAGAGTCCGGTAAAGGCGACTCCACTTGTCGTGGCACCGGCCACGGAGACATCATCGGCGGCCAAGCTTACCAACACATTGGTGCTGATGTAGAGTCTGCCATCTTGTCCGGCGTATGAGACGCCCGAGAAGGACTCGATTGTCACGGGCGGAGTCTTGTCCGGGAAGTAGGTTTCCTCTACCGACTCGCCTGCGGCGTCTTTCCAGACGATTCTTGTGGTTTGCATGCCATCAGGAGAACTGAGGTGGCACGATGGGACGTCGATTCCCCCACCCTCGCTCGAGACCGCGAAATCCATCTCCACCTGGGGATTGGCTGGGTCGAAACCAGTGGTGACCTGATATTTTACTTGAAATTCGTACGTCCCCCCGGAGGGGATTGTCTGTGGCCCCAAGAGAGAGAAATTGTTGAGGATATGCATCCAAGACGGCGCGCTGGTCACCGAGACTCTGACATTCGCAAGCGGCTGCCCATTAGCGCCCAGGTTTTCGATGGGAACCGTGATGACTCCCCGCGATCCTGGGGTCAAAGAGGCAATGGCGCAAAGAGGCAATACGCCGACCAAAAAAACGGCTACGAGGTAACAGCGAAAAGGACGCACAGTTTTCACAAGCTGCGCCCCCTCATATCCAATGCCGGGATAACTCATCCGGATATCCTCCATCTCCAAATCACAGCCATGGGGAGGACTCCATCAGGGTTTGCCGGCATCGGCGGACATGCCACTCCATTGCAAGATTGTCAGGCTATCCGGGTATTCATGGCTCATGTGTTTCCTCTGTTGAGAAAAAAGCCAGGAGGAATGGCCATCTGTTTTCACCAGCCTATTCAGAGCTTCCCTAAGAGTGACTTTCCGGAGATCCACCGTGACTTTGCGGTAGACGATAGGGGATCCTCCGATACTATCTATCGCTGCAGAATGGATTAAAATACCAGCACTTTGACAAATTCGGGTTGCTGCAATATCAAGGGCCACCTCAGTCAATTCCATAGACTCAACGACGCGGTCGAGAGGACTGTCATGCCGTTTTTTGTCGCCCTCCCTGGCTTTCGGAACCAGATTGATGACGCCTGCATTAATGGTCCAGCGGTACCGAGGATTTTGCGCAATCAGCGCGTCAAGCAGTGTCTTTGCTTCAGCACCGACATAATGCCCTCGCTTCTTCAATGAAACCGGGTGCTCTGCCGTCTCGAAAGAGTATTCGATTCCACAAGGGATGTCAGCTTGTCTGCAAAGTTTATTGAATCCGAATTCGACGCCTTCGTCCTTAGAAAACACGAATTCAGGAAGTCGCTTGTCGAGGGCAGCTTGGTCTGACTTAGTATAGGACCAAGCCAATGGCTGAAAAACAAAAACCATGGCGACCCAGATAGAGTTCATCTTTAGATTCTCCTGCGAATTAGCCTTGACGATTCAAGGGTATTATCACTTCCATGTCGCCAAGTCATAGGCATCGCTATTTTTGGAGGAGGGCAGGATTGGTTGTTTCGGTAATAATTGTGCCATTGCTGTCGAGGCGTTTCGTAAAGATTCTATGGAATTTGCATGCCTCGACATTTATAATCTGTTCCTCTGTCTCGCCGCACTTTGCTTGTAGGGCGGGATCGCCATACCCCTGATCATCGGGCCATTTCCCTGTGGGAGAATCAAGCACTCTTGGGCCAACGTGATAGCCATAGGGACTCGGCGCGTGCGAGCATCGAGGCTGCAGAGTCCCTCCAAACACAAGGGGCTTGTTGACGGTCAAGTCTTCACTCAAATTGAGGCCGGTCAAATCCATGCCGCCGATCGGAGCGAATGATATCTCATACTCATCGGCTCTACACCAACTATGGCCCAAACCGGGAAAAGCTGCTTGGCAGCTCATAATATTCCATTTCTTCTTGATAGAGGTCTGGGATTGGGGCACAAAAATCGAGACATCGCTCGATCTGGCAATTCTCTGCCTTCCCATGTCGAGGTACGCCTCAACCCTATCGGAAGATTCGCATGCGGTGAGCACCGATTTTACCTTCACGGTTACATTGCCATTATTGGTCTGCTGA